>CAMAQW010000046.1 GCA_945860335.1 Sediminibacterium ginsengisoli
CCTGCAAAGATGAAAACTTGGTCACTAGCATTAATTGCTGTTGGTCTTGTTGCTTTGGTTACAGGTTTAGTGACCAAAGGTTTTAGTGCAGACGAACATGAGCAAACTCAGTTTTGGGGAACACTTATGTACAACAGTATTTTTTGGACCTTGGTGTGTAACGCTGCCATGTTTTTCATTGGCGTAACAACGATGGCAATGGGAGGTTTCCAACAATCATTCCGCAGGGTTCCTGAGGCAATCTCTACCATGGTGCCTATTTTTGGTGCTATTACTTTTGCTGTTTTAATGTATGTAATTTTTGGTCATAAGCACCATATCTACCACTGGTTAGATACCGAAGCAGTTGCTAACGATCCTATTTTAAAAGGAAAGGCTGGATTTTTAAATCCTGTATTCTTTGTGATCTGGACTACGCTTACGATTGGTTTGTGGAGTTTATTTGGATGGCGCATTCGCAAGCTCAACGAGCAGGCCGATGGTGAGCCAATGACTGCCGAAGAGGGTGCAACTTTTATTTATAAAAATACGGTACGTGCCGCTACATTTTTAGTGTGGTTTGGTTTAACAGTTGGTTCTACCATTCCTTGGTTATGGATGATGAGTATTGACCCGCATTGGTACTCTACCATGTATAGTTGGTATACATTTGCAAGTTCATTTGTGTCTGGTATGAGCTTAATTGCACTTTGGGTAATTTATCTAAAAAACAAAGGTTATTTAGAGTTAACTACACAAGAGCACCTACACGATATTGGTAAGTTTATGTTTGCGTTCTCTGTATTTTGGACGTATTTATGGTTCTCTCAGTACATGCTTATTTGGTATGCAAATATTCCTGAAGAAACCGTTTACTTCAAGCATAGAGTGCAAGGTCCTTACAAGGGTATCTTCTTCTTGAATTTGATTATCAATTTCCTTTGTCCGTTAATTATATTAATGAAGCGTTCAGCAAAAAGAAACTATACCCTAGTTGCTTTTATGGCGGTATTAATTTTATTTGGTCACTGGATCGATTTTTACCAAATGGTAATGGGTTCTTTATCTAAAGAACACGTAACACTTGGTTGGTTAGACTTTGGTATTTTAAGTTTATTTGTGGGCCTTATGATTTTCTTTGTAAGTCGTGCGTTAGCAAGCAAGCCGCTGATTCCAAAGAGTCATCCATTCTTAAAGGAAAGTATCATACACCAAGTATAATTATTTAGACGATTAATATTAGAATCAATAAAATATTGATAGCATTATGACAATGTTTTTAACCATAGCCGTAGTAGTTCTCATTTTTGTAGTCATTTTTCAGATTGCAAAAGCGAGCGAATATGTATCTGTATTAAAAGGCGAAGAAGTAAGTCGCAAGCAAAACAACAAAATCAATGGATTTTTGATGGTTGTTTTCTTGGTGTTAGGTTTAGTGGGTGTTTGGTATTGCAACGAGTTGTTGTATGACAAAACATTGCTAGTGCAAGATGCTGCGAGTGTAGAGGGTGCAAGAGTGGATAGTATGTTGTGGGTAACACTTGCTGTAACAGGCATCGTGTTTATTGCTACACAAGTTGTCTTATTTGTTTTCGCATACAAATACCAAGAAGATACCAATCGTAAAGTAGTATTCTTTGCGCACAGCACTAAACTAGAATTAATCTGGACTGTAATTCCTGCAATTGCTTTAACCGTACTTGTAGTAATTGGTCTTCGTAACTGGTTTTTATTTACTGGTGAGCCTCCAAAAAATGCAATGGTGGTAGAAGTTACCGGAAAGCAATTTGGTTGGATTTACCGCTACCCAGGAAAGGATGGTTCTTTTGGTAAAAAGTATTACAAAAATATTGACAACGCTAGCAATAGTTTAGGTCTTATTTGGGATGATGAATTAGCCCAGGACGATATCGTAATGGAGCAAACCGTATACCTTGTAAAAGGTAAACCTGTAAAGCTTGTTTTAGGATCTCGTGATGTAATTCATGACGTAGGTTTATCACATTTCAGGTTAAAAATGGATGCGGTACCTGGTATCCCTACTACCATGTGGTTTACGCCAAAGTACACGACTAAAGAAATGAAGGAATTAACCAACAATCCTAATTTCCAATATGAAATTTCTTGTGATCAAATGTGTGGTAACGGACACTATTCTATGAAAGGTGTTATTGAAGTGGTAGATCAAGAAGAATTTGATGCGATCATGGCTAAGCAAAAGCCTTACTACTACACAGCATTTCCTGAAAAGGATCCAAGTGCAGCGCCAGCAGATACAACAGTAGTTGCAGCAGTTGTAAAAAACAATTAATTAGACAAACAAAAACGAATTAACTTTTTTAAATAAAACGGTATGAGTCACGAAGCAGTTTTACATGGAGATGCACACGGACATGATGATCACGGTCATCACGAACACCATGACACTTTCTTAACTAAATACGTATTTAGTCAAGACCATAAAATGATTGCGAAGCAATTCTTGATCACTGGTATGGTATGGGCAGTGTTAGGTGGTTTAATGAGTGTACTATTTCGTTTGCAATTAGGTTATCCCGATTCTACTTTCCCTTTCCTAGAAGATCTTTTAGGAAAATGGGGTAAAGGTGGTCGTATCACTCCAGAAGCATACTATGCACTTGTTACTACACACGGTACAGTACTTGTATTCTTTGTATTAACAGCAGGTTTGTCGGGTACTTTTGCCAACTTCTTAATTCCATTACAAGTAGGTGCACGTGATATGGCATCTCCTTTTATGAATATGTTGAGCTACTGGTTTTTCTTTGCAGCTAGTATTGTGATGTTATCTTCTATGTTTGTTGAAACTGGCCCATTCAGTGGTGGTTGGACAGCATATCCTCCATTATCTGCACTAGGTGACGCTTCACCAGGTTCTAAAACAGGTATGGACTTATGGATTATTTCAATGGCGCTATTTGTGGTATCTTCTTTATTAGGAGGTCTTAACTACATCGCTACCATTTTAAATATGCGTACAAAAGGTATGAGCATGACGCGTTTACCTTTAACTATTTGGGCGTTATTCTTTACAGCTGTACTTGGGGTATTATCTTTCCCGGTATTATTTTCTGGTTTTATCTTATTAATTTTTGATAGAAACTTTGGAACAAGTTTCTACCTATCAGACATATTTGTAAATGGTGTTGGTGCTTTACCAAACGAAGGTGGTTCTGCTATTTTATACCAACACTTATTCTGGTTCTTAGGTCACCCAGAGGTATACATCATCTTGTTACCTGCCATGGGTATGGTATCAGAAATTTTATCCATCAATTCACGTAAACCAATTTTTGGTTACATGGCTATGATTGGATCTTTATTTGCAATTGCAATTCTCGCATTCCTAGTTTGGGCGCACCACATGTTTGTGACGGGCTTAAATCCTTTCTTAGGATCTGTGTTTGTACTATTAACATTATTAATTGCGGTTCCTTCTGCTATTAAAGTATTTAACTGGTTAACTACTTTATGGAGAGGTAATATCCGTTTCACACCAGCTATGTTATTTGCTATTGGATTTGTGAGCTTATTTATTTCTGGTGGTTTAACAGGTATTTGGTTAGGTAACTCTGCACTCGATATTCACTTACACGATACTTACTTTGTAATTGCACACTTCCATATTGTAATGGGTGTAGCTTCTATGTTTGGTATGTTTGCGGGTATCTACCACTGGTTCCCTAAAATGTATGGCAAGCAGTTAAATAACACACTTGGTTATATACACTTCTGGGTAACTATTGCCGGTGCATATTTAATCTTCTGGCCAATGCACTACGAAGGTTTAGCCGGTATGCCACGTCGTTACTACGATTTTAGTATTTGGGAAAGCTTCAAACAGTTTGGTGAACTTAATAAGTTTATTAGCCTTGTTTCTATGATTGTATTCATGGTTCAATTGTTATTCTTGTTTAATTTCTTCTATTCAATATTTAAAGGAAGAAAATTAACCAATCAAAATCCATGGGATGCAACAACACTTGAGTGGACAGCTCCTATTAATCCGGGTCATGGTAACTGGGTAGGTGAAATTCCTGAAGTACACCGTTGGCCTTACGATTACGGTAAAGATGGGGTAGATTTTATAGCACAAACAACACCTGTTGGAGCAGACGAAAGTCAGCACTAAAATGGACAACGAAAACAATCGTTCTAATTCTTTTGCTAGTAAGGCTAAAGATTATTACCAGCTAATTAAATTTACGCTGAGTTTTACGGTTGTGTTTTCTTGTGTCGTTTGTTATTTACTCGCACCAAACGTAAAAGAATTTGATTGGTTGATGATTGCCATCTTGTTTGTAGCAGGGATGCTGGTTACAGGAAGTGCAAATGCAATCAATCAGGCGGTAGAAAAAGATACAGATGCCATCATGAAACGCACGGGTTCTAGACCTGTAGCTGCTGGAAGAATGACACAACAAGAAGCGTACACATTTGCTGTTATTGCTGGACTTGTGGGTGTTGGCATGATGTGGTACTTTTTTAATTTGTCATCGGCTCTTTTATCGGCGTTTAGTTTGTTCTTATATGCCTTTATTTATACCCCGCTTAAAAAAATAAATTCTATTGCTGTTTTGGTGGGTGCTTTACCTGGCGCACTTCCTTGTTTGATTGGTTGGGTGGCAGGCAATGATGATTTTAGCATGGGTGGATGGATTTACTTTGGCATCCAGTTTTTATGGCAGTTTCCGCATTTTTGGGCAATTGCTTGGGTGGCACATGAAGATTATAGTAAGGCAGGATTTAAGTTGTTACCCGCAGATAAAGGCCCTACTAAGTTTACGGCGATTCAGGGTATTATGTATTCGGTGCTTATGATTCCAGTTGGACTCCTGCCGTATTACTTTGGATATACAGGTTTTGTGAGTGCAGTTGTTGTGATGTTGTGTAATTTATTTATGGTGGTGCAAAGTATCAGGTTGTACCAGCAAATGGATGTTAAGTCAGCAAGACGCGTTATGTTTAGTAGTTATATTTATTTACCCATTGTACTACTTGCATTACTCGCAGATAAAATTAAATAGTAGCAACGAATTAAAATTTATTGAGTATGTCTACATTAGTAAGAAACGAGCCGCAAAGAATTCATCCACACCGTTTTATCATGTGGATTGCTATTGGAAGCATCGTAATGATGTTTGCAGGTATGACGAGTGCATACATTGTAAAAAAGAATCAAGGCAACTGGTTGGCTATTGAACTACCCGTTGTTTTCTGGTATTCTACAGCCGTAATTTTAGTTAGTAGTGTAACCATGTATTTGGCCAATACTGCTTTAAAGGCTGGTAAGACTTCGTTTTATAAAACCCTAATTACCATTACGGCTATTTTAGGTGTTGTTTTTATTAGCATGCAGTGGGAGGGTTTTAAAGATTTAGAAACAAGAGGTATTGCGCTTATCGGGCCTCAAAGTAACTCTGCATCTTCCTTTTTGTTTGTAATTACGGGCCTTCACATGCTCCACGTGCTAGGAGGTGTTATTGCCCTAATTGTAACGTTTTTTAGGTCTTTTTGGGGGCAAGAAGGCCAAACAAACCTGGTTCCAACCCAAATTGTAGCTACTTATTGGCATTTTGTAGACGTGCTTTGGATTTATCTATTTATTTTTTACCAACTGATCGCTTAATTCAAATAAAAAGTTACTCGGAAATCGTCTTTTTTGACTGATAGCCAATATTTTTGCAACGAAATTTTTAATAAGACATGTCAACAGCAACAGTAGAAACAACAAAGTCTTGGGGTGGTGGAAAAAGCCCATTTAATGTCGAGTACGGCAAGTTAATGATGTGGTATTTCCTAATGAGTGATGCATTCACCTTTGGAGCATTTCTAATCTCTTATGGTACCATTCGTTTTTCAACCAATGGATGGCCTGACCCTAACGAAGTGTTCAGAAGTTTTCCTTTTGCTCCAGAAGGGGTGCATGCGCCACTTGTGTTTGTGTCTGTGATGACATTTATTTTGATTGTGAGTTCTGTAACCATGGTACTTGCTGTAAAAGCAGGACATGAAATGGATAAGAAGTCTGTTGTTAAATACATGATTTGGACGATCATTGGTGGTATTGCATTTTTAAGCTGTCAGGCTTGGGAGTGGAACCATTTACACCACGAAGGTGCATGGTGGGGTCGTAATCCATTTTTAAATGCCGATGGAACCGCTTCTTCAACCAACTTTACCAATTACTTTTTTACCATTACTGGTTTCCACGGATTCCACGTATTTTCTGGCGTGATTATCAATATCATTATGTTGATTATGACGCTTATGGATAAATTTGAACAACGTGGTCATTACCTAATGATCGAGAAAGCTGGATTATACTGGCACTTTGTAGATTTAGTTTGGGTATTTGTATTTACTTGCTTCTACCTAGTATAATTTATTATTTCAACAACATTAATTTAGAACCTGATGTCACATACAGCGCAACACGAAGAAAACCACGGTAATGGCGAAGTAAAAAAAGTTACCATCATTTTATCTGTATTAACCATTGTAGAATTAATACTTGGTTTCTGGATGATTGGTATCACTTCCGAAGCCTTAAGATTAGCTATCAAAGGAACTATCATTATTTTAATGATGGCCAAGGCGTTTTATATCGTTGCTTATTTCATGCACTTAAAGCATGAGTTAAAAAACCTTATCATGACGATCGTAGTGCCTCTAGGACTTTTTATTTGGTTTATCATCGCCTTTTTATATGATGGTAATTCTTTCAGAAACCTACGTAACACTTATGACCCTTATTTTAAAGAGCGTTCTACTATTAAAGTAGAAAAAAAGGCAGAAGGGCATGGCGGTGGTCATGAAGCAGGTGCATCGCACGCAGCAGCAGATACTACTGCGCATGCAAAAGATACTGTGTCGGTAGAGAACAAACACTAAATGAAATTGTTATGAAATAAGTAAAACCACCGACCTTTGTTTGGTGGTTTTTTTATACGAACCTCTTTACATGAATAGAAAATCAATTTTAGGTTTACTGGTTGCCCTCGGTCTTCCGCTGGCCTGTTATTTGTGGCTTAAGTCTGCTAGTGAAAACGCCGTAGATATGCCTCGCAAATATCTACTAGACACCGTGGTTACACGTATCGAAAAGGGGAAAGAGATAACAGATAGTATTTGGCATAAAACGGCCAATATTACCCTCGTTAACCAACTTGGAGATACAGTTAGCCTCTACGATAAGAGCTCTAAAATAATGGTGGTGGATTATGTATTTACGAGCTGTAGAAGTATTTGCCCCAAGCTTACATTTAACATGCAAAAGCTGCAACACTCTTTTAAGCTTGGAGGTAATGTGCGCAATAAAATTGATACTGCCGTTGTTCAATTTGTTTCATTTACCGTAGATCCAGAACGCGACTCGGTTCCGGTGCTTAAAAATTACGCTGATATTTTTGGTGCCAACCACGATAACTGGTGGTTTTTAACCGGCAATAAAGACAGTATTTACAAATTCGCTTTTGAAGAATTGAGGGTAGATAAATTTAGTGAAGAGCCTATCAGTCCTGACTTTGTGCATACTTCAAGGTTTGTACTACTTGATAAAGACCGATATGTGCGTGGCTTTTACAACGGGCTTGATTCTATTTCGGTGGCGAAACTGGCTAGAGATATTGGGCTACTCATGCTCGAAAAAAACAAGAAAAATAAGGGCGCTATTTTCAGACAAATACTAGACCTGGCTTGGCTTTGGTTGATTATTATATCTGCTATTATATTTTTTGTAGTGTATATGCGTCAGCGCAGAAAAATTAATGGATAAAAATATTATTTAAAAACTATACTATGTTACAAGCATCTATTTCAAAAAACGACAAACTTGCTAAATGGCTGATTGGAATTTTTTCGGTAGTGGTATTTACCGTTGTGGTACTACTTAGCAAATTTAAATTGGATGTTGATTTAGGTTTTGACGTACATATTTTTGCAAAAGCAAATGCGGTGATCAATTCCATCATTGCTGTGTTGCTAGTTGCTGCGCTTGTTGCTGTTAAAAATGGCAATTACCAGTTACATAAAAAAATGATGATGGCGGCGCTTGTGTTGTCAGTACTTTTTTTAGTGTCTTATATTGCGCATCATTTACTTGCTGGTGAAGCAAAGTTTGGAGATACCAATCATGATGGAATTTTAAGTGAAGCAGAAACTGCAGCGGTGGGTTCTTTTAGAACGCTTTATTTACTCATTTTAAGTACGCATATATTTTTAGCAGCAGTTATATTACCGTTCATTTTATTTACAGCGTATCGTGCACTCACTGCCGAGTTTGCTACACATAAAAAACTAGCTAAAATTACTTGGCCACTATGGTTTTATGTAGCAGTGACAGGTCCGGTGGTATACTGGTTTATTGCGCCTTATTACGCATAGTGCAGCGGGGTTTAGAAACCAAGTTCCTGCATTGGGTCCCAAAAGTGTTTGCTAAAATTTTGAATGGTTTCGTCCTTGACGATAACACCTTCTTTTTCAAGTAATTCTTGCATGCGGGTAGGTGTTTCAAAATGAGCCTTACCACTTAGCATACCGTTTCTATTCACGACTCTTTGAGCGGGTACTTTAGGCTTTATAAAATGTGCGCCATTGAGTGCATAGCCTACTGCCCTTGAACTTTGCTTGCTTCCTAAATATGCTGCTATGGCACCATAGGTAGTTACACGTCCTTTTGGAATAAGCCTTACCACCTGGTAAACTAGTTCAAAAAAACTAGGTCCGTTTGTAGTACTAATGGCGTTTACTTTTTTTAAAGCAGCAGCACTACTGGGTATTTTTTTATTGCGGCTCGCGGAATTCATGAATTTCTTTGTTGAGAAGCATTTGTTTACGGGGCTCAGGAACCGCTTCGTAGGCATAAGGACAGTGCCTGCAACCATGTCCACAACAGTATCCTTTTGCAATATGATAGGCTTCTGTAAATACAAAATTACCAGAAGGATCTGTATAATAATCGACGTCTTTAATCAGGTTCGAGCTCACTTAATAAACTTTTTAATTGCGTGTCTAATGCCAGCGGCAATTCTTTGTTAATGGAAAAAGATAAATAATGAATACGGTTGCTGCCTGCAATGTCTAAACCCTCGTAATGCGTTTTAATGTGCAATTCAGGTTTAATGTTTGCGCCTGCGTATACATTGTCCATATCCTCTAACAACGGAAGTTCAAATAAGTTGATAACAAGCTTGGTAAATTGATATAAATCTGGACTATCAGTTTTTAAATGAATAATCCCCCCTGGTTTTAGTATTTGCTGGTATAAACGCAAAAATTTAGGGTGGGTAAGGCGTTTTTTAGCCTTGGATCCCCTTAGTTGTGGATCTGGAAAAGTGATCCATATCTCATCAATTTCGCTTTGGTTAAAATAATCAGGTACTTTATCGATGAGTGATCTAATAAAAGCCACGTTTTTGAGACCTTGTTCAAGCGCATTTGTAGCACCTCTCCAAATACGGTTACCTTTAATATCAATACCTATAAAATTACGGTTGGGGTGCATGTTACCTAGGCCCACTGCATATTCTCCTTTACCACAAGCTAATTCTAGTGTAATAGGGTTATTGTTTTTAAAAAACTCGTTCCATGTGCCCTTAGCGTTAACTGGGTATTCAAATACATTTTCGTACCCTTTAATAGCTTCAAACCTAATCAGCTTTTTTTGTCCCATGGCGCAAAAGTAAGCCAATGTGTAAATCTGCTAAAATATTTATAAATTACTGTTCTAATTGAACCCTTATGACGCGTGCTTTTAAATACATCCTTCCGTTTACGCTTTATGGGCTCGGGGTTTTGGCTTTTACTAAAACCGGTGTCTTTACCTGGTTGCCGCTCGTGTATACTTTTATATGCATTCCTGTACTTGAAATAATGGTAAAACCAGCAAGCAATAATTTATCTGCCATTGAAGAGGACATACAAAAAGTTAACCCTGTCTACGATTATATTTTATATGCCGTTGTTGTTTTTCAGTTTGTTGCTTTGTGGCTTTTTTTAAAAAGTATGGTAGTTACAGATCTGTCATTATCTGATACTATTGGCCGTGTTATTGCCATGGGATTGTTGTGTGGCATTTTTGGTATTAATGTGGCACATGAACTTGGGCACCGCGTAAATTTTATAGAACAGCTTTTTGCAAAATCACTTTTGCTTACAAGTTTATACATGCACTTTTTTATTGAGCACAATAAGGGGCATCACAAGCATGTTGCTACACCTCATGATCCTAGCACTGCAAAATTAAACCAAAGCTTGTACCGTTTTTGGCTGCAAACCTTACCAGGGACCTATTTGAGCGCTTGGCATATTGCAATAGCAGATGCTACTAAAAAAAATAAAGTATTTCCAAAACTTAATAATGAAATGTTTTTATTTCAGGTGGTTCAACTTTTATTTGTGATAGGGGTGTTTTATTTTTTTGGCATGAAGGCAATGGTAGGCTTTTTAATAGCCGCTTTAATTGGTGGTCTTTTACTAGAAGCCGTTAATTATATTGAGCATTATGGACTTCTCCGAAAAACAATGGATACAGGAAAGTATGAGCGTGTGCTTCCTCAGCATAGTTGGAATAGCGATCATATTTTTGGCCGTTTATTATTATTTGAATTGAGTAGACACAGTGATCATCATTATTTAGCATCCAGGAAGTACCAGATACTAAGAAGTATGGATCAAGCTCCTCAAATGCCTACGGGTTATCCGGGTATGATTTTATTGGCGCTCGTTCCTTTTTGCTGGTTTGGCGTAATGGACAAGCAACTAAAAAAGTACGCACCGGTGCAGGGTGTTTAATGGATTACTATTTTTCGTATTTTGTTGATACAAAAAGGTATCTATGGCAAAGCAAAACATTTTTGATGCAATTGTAGTAGGCTCTGGTATTTCTGGAGGATGGGCTGCTAAAGAGTTAACAGAAAAAGGACTCAAAACAATTTTATTAGAACGTGGCCGTAATGTAGAGCATATTAAAGATTACGAGGGTACCGAAAAAAATCCGTGGGAATTAGAACACCGCAACGGTACAACCCAAGAAGATAAAAAAAATTCTCCCATACAAAGTAAGTGTTACGCTTACGACGAGGTTTCAAAAAAGTTTTTTGTAAACGATAACGATCATCCTTACAA
>CAMAQW010000047.1 GCA_945860335.1 Sediminibacterium ginsengisoli
GTTGCCGAAGGTCTTGTGTTTAGTTTTAGAGAGCAAAGTGATTTTGAAGGATTTAAATTAGCCGTGATTGTAAACTTTGGACTAGATACAGCCATTACAGAAGAGCAGTTAAACAAACAAAGTGCGCATAATGTTGCCGAGTTATTATACCAAGAAGCTATTGCACATTACAATCGCCGCCGTGCCGATATGATGGCACAAGCGATGCCGGTGTTTAAGCGTATTCGTTTACAACAGGGCAACCATATCGAAAATGTAATTGTTCCTTTCACGGATGGTAAAAAAGCCATGGAAGTACTTGGCAATATGGATAAAACCCTTGCCACGAGTGGCGCTGCGCTTATCAATGCACTTGAAAGAACTATTGCACTTGCGCATATAGATAATGCTTGGAAAGAGCATTTGCGTGCCATGGATGATTTAAAACAAAGTGTACAAACAGCTACTTACGAACAAAAAGATCCACTCGTTATTTATAAAATGGAAGCCTTTGAGTTGTTCAAAAAAATGGACACCGAAGTTAATAAAGACATCATAGAGTTTTTATGTCATGCAACCATTCCTTTAACCGAAACAGATCAGGTACAAGAAGGACGTCAACAAAAAACAGATATGAGTAAGATGAGCGTTACCAAGCAAGATGCTAGTGCTGCGCCTACCGAAAATGATTATTACGATCCTACACCAGAAAAGCAACAGCCAATTACGGTGGGTCCAAAAATTGGAAGAAACGATCCTTGTCCTTGTGGTAGTGGTAAAAAATACAAGGCATGTCATGGAAGAGACGCCGATTAATTTAATTTTTGATTGATGCCATTAAACGCTTACATCGACCATACCATTTTAAAGCCTACAACACTTGTTGCAGACATTGAAAAATTGTGTGCGGAGGCCGTGCAGTATGGTTTTGCAGCTGTATGCGTACCACCTAATTTTGTTAAAACAGCCAAGGCTATGCTAGCAGGGACTCCTGTTAAAGTAGCAACCGTTATTGGTTTTCCATTTGGATACAGTGCGGTAGAATCAAAAATTGCTGAAATTATTTTAGCAGTAGTTGATGGTGCCGATGAGTTAGATGTTGTTGCAAATATTAGCGCTATTAAAAATGCCGATTGGGCATATCTCGCTAATGAACTGGGTCATATTTTACCCATTGTTAGAAGTAAAGAAAAAGTAATCAAAGTAATTATTGAATCGGGCATTTTAACAGACGATGAAATTATTAAGTGTTGTGAACTCTATGGAGTAGCAGGTATTGATTATTTAAAAACATCGACTGGCTACGCCGAAAAAGGAGCAACCATTGAGGCGGTTCAACTCTTTAAAAAGCATTTGCCTTCCAATGTTCAAATTAAAGCGTCTGGGGGCATTAGAGATTACGCATTTGCTAATGCGCTTGTAGCTGCTGGTGCCACAAGGCTAGGCTGCAGTGCGAGTGTAGCGATTGTTACCGGCGCACCTGCCACCGGAAACTATTAAAGTTGTAACTTGGTAACACTACAAATTATTTGTAATGAAAAATAACCCTGCTTGTTCACTTGCCTTTTTTATTGCTTCCCTATTTTTTGCGGCAGGGGCTAGTGCAGCAGATACCATTGTTGTTATTAAAGATCCACGGTTAGATATTTTATCACAAAAGCAGGCCTTAATTAATAAGCGCACGTCGGTGCTTACCAGTAATGGAAAAGTAAAAGGATTTAGAATTCAAATTACAAGCACGAGTAGTCGTGATCAAGCATTTAATGCAAAGGCGGCTGTGCAATCAAAATTTCCTGATCAAAAAGTATATACCACTTATCAGGCACCTTTATTTAAAGTACGCGTTGGTGATTTTATAAAAAGAGAGGACGCCGAAAAGTATAGAAAATTAATGCTCGCTATTTTTCCAACTGGCATGTATGTGGTGGAAGATGTAGTAGAAGCAGTATTAGAAGATACCTATCAATAAATGACAAATTATATATGAGTCAATTACAAGAAAAAATTAAAGCATTAGCAAAAGAATTTGCACCAGCACAAATTGCTGTGCGTCATCATTTGCATGCAAACCCAGAGTTAAGTTATCAAGAATTTGAAACGGCTAAGTATGTGAAAGCGCAATTAGCAGCTATGGGCATTGCTTCTGACGAAAAAGCAACCACTGGACTTGTAGCAGTTATTGAAGGTAAAAACCCTTCGTCCCGAATCATTGCGCTTCGTGCCGACATGGATGCACTTCCTATTCAAGAACAAAATGATGTGCCCTACAAATCAACGGTAGCAGGCGTTATGCATGCTTGCGGTCATGATGTACATACCACTATTTTACTAGGCGCTGCAAAAATTTTAGTAGCCACAAAGGATAGTTGGGAAGGTACTGTAAAATTATTTTTTCAACCTGGTGAAGAAAAAAATCCGGGTGGTGCAAGCTATATGATTAGAGATGGTGCACTTCAAAATCCAGCACCGGAAGCGATTGTTGCGCTGCACGTGCATCCAGGACTTGATACGGGCAAATTAAGTTTTAGAAAAGGTAGGGTCATGGCAAGTGCCGATGAACTATATATAACCATTAAAGGTTCTGGTGGTCATGCGGCATCTCCACATTTGGCACCTGATACTATTTTAATTGCATCGCAAGTAATTATAAGTTTACAACAAATTATTTCGCGTAACCGAAATCCAGTTTCTCCATCTGTATTATCTATTTGCTCTGTGCAAGGCGGTAATACCACCAATGTAATTCCTTCCGAAGTAAAACTCATGGGAACCTTTAGAGCCATGGATGAAACTTGGAGACATAAAGCACACGAGTTAATTACCAAAACTGCAAAAGGAGTTGCCGAGTCGATGGGAGCAGAAATTGACATTCTCATTGATGTGGGTTATCCAACAGTAAACAATGATCCTGCTTTTACAGAAACAGCTTGGAAATTAGCCGATGATTATATGGGGGCGCAAAATGTGCTAGAAACAGAAATGCGAATGGGAGCCGAAGATTTTGGTTATTATAGCCAAGAAATTCCGGGTTGCTTTTTTAGGCTAGGGGTACGCAACGAGGCAGCTGGGATTGTTCATAATGTGCATACGCCTCATTTTGACATTGATGAAAATGCCATTGAAATAGGCATGGGGATGATGGCATGGCTAGGCGCAACCGCTCATACATAAGGAATTGCGTATTTTGGCAAACAAGTGTTAGCCTTTAAGAATTAATGGTAAATTTGTAATTCGAACAAAACAATACAGATGGCAAAAAACAATGACCTCCGCAGAGAACAAGCCCTCGAATACCACGCTAGTGGTAGACCTGGTAAAATAGAGGTGGTGCCTACTAAAGAGGCCAAAACCCAACGAGATTTGTCGCTTGCTTATAGCCCAGGGGTAGCAGAGCCTTGTAAAGAAATTCACGAAAATATTGAAGAGGTATATAGATATACGGCTAAAGGAAATTTAGTAGCCGTAATTACCAACGGAACCGCTGTGTTAGGGCTAGGTGATATTGGTCCAGAAGCGAGTAAGCCGGTAATGGAAGGAAAGGGCGTACTCTTCAAAATATTTGCAGACATTGACGTTTTTGATATTGAGATCAATGAAAAAGATCCCGAAAAGTTTGTACAAATTGTAAAAGCATTGGAGCCAACATTTGGTGGCATTAACTTAGAAGATATTAAAGCGCCCGAATGTTTTTACATTGAGCAGCAGCTAAAGGAGCAAATGAAAATTCCGGTGATGCACGACGATCAGCACGGAACGGCGATTATTAGCGGCGCTGCATTATTAAATGCATTGGAACTTCAAAAAAAGAAAATTGATCGTGTACGTTTTGTTGTGAATGGTGCAGGCGCAGCAGCTATGGCTTGTGTGCAGTTGTATGTTGCACTTGGTGCACGTTACGAAAACTTTATCATGTTTGATAAAGACGGTGTTTTACATGAAGGCCGTACCGATTTAGATGCTACCCGCAAAAAATTTGCTGTAAAAAAATCAGATAGTACACTTGCAAAAGCCATGCGTGACGCCGATGTTTTTTTAGGGCTTAGTATTGGTGGTGTTGTAACGCAAGACATGATAAAATCAATGGCCAAAAATCCAATTGTTTTTGCCATGGCAAATCCGGATCCAGAAATTTCTTATGAAGATGCAACAGAAGTTCGTAAAGATATTATCATGGCAACGGGCCGAACCGATTATCCAAACCAAGTAAACAATGTATTAGGGTTCCCTTATATTTTTAGAGGTGCACTTGATGTGCGTGCTACAAAAATTAACGAAGCCATGAAGCTGGCTGCTGTAAAGGCTTTAGCAGAGCTTGCTAAAACGGCAGTACCTGATATTGTAAACCTCGCTTACAATCAATCTAGTATGAGTTTTGGTCCAGAATATATTATTCCAAAACCACTAGATCCTCGTTTACTTGCTACGGTAGCACCTGCAGTTGCAAAGGCTGCTGTAGAATCTGGTGTGGCACAAAAACCCATTCAAAACTGGGACGCTTACACCCTTCAATTAAATAAACGTTTAGGACTTGATAATCAATTGATACGTGTTATTGGTAACAAAGCAAGACGTGATCCTAAGCGTTTGGTTTTTGCTGAGGCCGATAACCAAAAAGTATTAAAGGCAGCAAGTATTATTTATGATGATGGTATTGCATATCCTATATTACTCGGTGATCCAGTAAAAATTAACGCTATTGCAGCGGAGCATAATATTGATTTAACGGATATTCCTATCATCGATTCACGCAGTGATGAGATGGAAGCGAAGCGTGAATTTTATGGCGAACTATTCTTTAAAAAACGCCAGCGTAAAGGCTTTAATCATTACGAGAGCATTAAAATTATGAAAGACCGCAACCATTTTGGTTGTATGATGGTTGAAACCGGTGATGCCGATGCAATGCTATCTGGGCTTACAAAAAATTATGCCGAAGCCATTAGACCAGCACTTCAAATTATAGGTACCGAAGAAGGCGTTAAAAAAATTGCTGGCATGTATTTATTATTAACCAAACGTGGCCCGATATTTTTAGCGGACACAACAGTTAATTTTAATCCCAATGCAGAGGAGTTAGCCGACATTGCTATGATGGTTGCTAAAGAGGTAAGAAATTTTAATATCACGCCACGTATTGCAATGCTTAGTTATAGCAACTTTGGTAGTTCAGATTCTGATGAAGCCAAGGTGGTAGCAGAAGCTACACGCATTTTAAAGCAGCGTAATCCTTCTTTAATTGTGGATGGTGAAATGCAGGCAAGTATGGCTTTCAATAAAGAAATACTAAAAGACAATTACGGGTTCAGTGATTTAGTGGACGAAGATGTTAACGTACTTATTTTCCCTAACCTAACTTCTGGTAACGTTGCCTACAACCTATTAAGAGAAATTGGTGGTGCGGATGCTATTGGACCTATTTTGTTAGGGCTTAAAAAGCCGGTACACGTTCTTCAATTAGGAAGCTCTGTAAGAAGTATCATTAATATGGCGCTTGTTGCTGTAGTAGATGCGCAGTTAAAATCGCGTATTGACACAGACGATGCCGTACAGCGTAGTAGTTGGTGGAAGCGCCTCAAAAAGAAAAAGAAATAGTTTAATTTATTTAGCTCTAGATGAATCTTATTACGCATTTCGGAAATTATTTGCTCATGTTAAAAGGCATGTTTACCAAGCCCGAAAACCTGCGTATGTATTGGAAGGAGTTTGTGCATCAAGCAGTAGAAATTGGCGTAGGCTCTTTACCCATTGTTGTTATCATTTCTGTTTTTTTAGGGGCTGTTACAACCGTGCAAACAACGTATCAGTTGGTGAGTCCGCTCGTACCACTTTCTACCATTGCACAAATTGTGCGTGATGGATTGCTTCTTGAATTATCACCTACGGTTGTATGTATTGTGCTAGCTGGTGTGGCCGGCAGTAAAATTGCAAGTGAGCTTGGTAACATGCGCGTGAGTGAACAAATTGATGCACTAGAAATAATGGGTATTAATACCAAGAGCTATTTGATACTTCCAAAAATCATCGCCTCAATGCTTGTGATTCCTTGCCTTATCACACTATCTGTTGCTTTAGGTATTTGGGGTGGTCGTTTGGCAGGACATTATACAGGGCTTATATCTACAGATATTTATGACGCAGGTCTTCGTCAAAATTTAAATACTTTTTATATCAATTTTGCACTTTACAAGGCATACACATTTGCGTTTATTATTAGTACCATTTCTGCGTATTATGGATATTATGTAAAAGGCGGCGCACTCGAAATTGGTAGAGCAAGTACCAGTGCGGTTGTGGTTAGTTGCATTTTAATTTTGATTTCCGATTACATATTGGCATTACTTCTTTTAGGTTAAACTAATTTTATGACACCTAATTTTGCAGCGTTTCGCGCATTAATTATGCATCCAGTTAAATTCTGGCTGTACATGTTGGTTAAGCTTCCGATGGGTTTTTTGGCAGGGTTAAAGCTTACGCAGTTGGAGCCGGGTCATGCCGCGGTGCAAGTAAAATACAAATGGCTTACGCAAAATCCATTTGGGTCTATGTATTTTGCCGTGCTTTCTATGGCCGCAGAGTTTAGTACTGGTATTTTATGCCTCGCAAATATTTACAAATCGGATCCAGCCATTAGTATGCTTGTTGTAAAAATGGAATCTCATTTTTATAAAAAAGCAGTGGGGGTTATTACATTTACCTGTAATGATGGAGATGCTATTATTGATATTGTTAAAACAGCTAAGGAAACAGGAGAGGGCGTTACCCTTGTTAGTAAATCCACTGGCGTTAATCAGAACGGTGAAGTTGTTGCCGAATTTTTTATTACATGGAGCCTTAAAACAAAGGCTTCAAAAAGTTTCACAGCTAAATAATTTACATGAAAATTTCCTTCCACGGAGCAGCACAAACAGTTACAGGTTCAAAGCATTTAATTACTTTAAATAGTGGTTTTAAAATTTTACTAGACTGTGGCATGTTTCAGGGAATGGGAAGGGAAACACAGGTAATGAATAGTACCCTTGGGTTTGAAGCAGTAGGGGTAGATATTTTAGTATTATCACACGCGCATATTGACCATTCGGGGCTCATACCAAAACTATATAAAGACGGTTTTAGAGGAAAGATTTTTGCTACGCCTGCCACCAAAGATTTGGCAGCGGTATTACTAGAAGACTCTGCAGTTATTCAAAGAGATGATACAAAATTTATTAATAAGCGCAGGGCTAGACAGGGATTACCGCCCTTTGAAGCGCTCTATGATTTAGAAGATGCTGCAGAAGCTCTTACGCTTTTTGAAGTAGCTGCTTACGACAAATGGACAAGCATTGCGCCAGGCGTAGAACTTTTATTTACCGATGCTGGGCATATTATTGGAAGTGCCTCTGTGCATTTAAAAATTACTGAAAATGGTGTAACCAAGCAGCTTAGTTTTAGTGGTGATATTGGACGTTACAACGATGCTATTTTAAGAGCGCCGGCCGTTTTTCCGCAGGCCAATTATATTATTATAGAAAGTACCTACGGTAATAAACTCCACGACGAAGTGCACGGTACCCCTGATAGTCTTTTATCTTGGATCGAAAAAACTTGTATTCATAAAAAGGGCAAATTGATTATTCCAGCATTTAGTGTGGGTCGTACACAAGAGTTGTTGTATGCGCTTAATCAATTAAGTATCGAAAAAAGACTGCCTCGTATTCCAATTTTTGTAGACAGTCCATTAAGCAAAGAAGCCACCGAATTGTTAAAAAGATATCCGCAATATTTTAATAAAACCATCCGAAAAATAATGGAGCATTATAATGATCCATTTGATTTTGACGGACTTACTTTTATAAGTTCGGTAGAGGAAAGTAAAAGGCTCAATACACTCGACGGGCCATGTGTTATTATTTCGGCAAGCGGCATGGCCGATGCAGGTAGGGTAAAGCACCATATCATGAATAATATTGGCAGCAGGGATAATACTATTTTGATTGTTGGTTATTGCGAACCAAGGTCACTAGGTGGAAGGCTGTCAAGTGGCGTAGAAGAAGTAAAAATTTATGGTGAATATTATAAAGTAGGTGCCGAAATTGGCCAGATGCGCAGTATGTCTGCGCATGGTGATTATGAAGATTTGTGCCAGTATTTGAGTTGTCAAAATCCAGATCTTGTATCGCAATTATTTATAGTACATGGTGACTATGAAGTGCAGCAAGATTTTGCTAAAAGGTTGGAGCGAAAAGGGTTTAAGGATGTGATTATTCCAGAGATGCACCAAACGGTTCAATTAAGTAATACTTAATAAACATATAGTTTGTTTAACATATTTGATTAAAAATATGGGTTTACCGGTTATTTATTGACCATGACCGATATTTTTTACTATTTTACCGGTAGGCATGGGTCTAATGGTAAAAAATATAATCTCAGGTAATAACAGAACATTACTAATTAATGTTATTTGGTTTTTATTTCCAATGCTGGCATGCATTGCCGAAATAAGTAGAGGACTAGGTGACATTAATAATTTTCTGATATATAAGCAGGTCTTCTGGCATACCATTGAGCAAAAGCATTTGTATTTATCTTATCCTTTAGAATATAGTGACGTTAATCATTACGGTCCACTATTTAGTGTCCTTATTGCGCCTTTTGCTTTACTGCCCGTTTATATTGGCTGTTTTTTATGGTGTCTTTTAAATGTAGGCTTATTGTTTTACGCAATTAAGCAATTGCCTTTGCCCGAAAAGAGTATTCTATTTATTTTATTGATTGGTGTATTTGAACTCATAACATCCGTGCATTCGGTTCAGTTCAATCCCATGCTGTGTGGCATGATCCTATTAAGTTTTACTGCCATCGAAAAAGAAAAAATTTGGCTTGGGACTTTCTTTATTGTTGTAGGAACACTTATAAAAATATATAGTGTTGTTGGATTGTTATTTTTTTTATTTACGCCTCACAAGAAAAAATTTATTTATACCGGGATTGTTTGGGCGGTAGTCCTTGTTTGTTTGCCCATGTTAATCTCTTCTCCTCAATTTATTATTGATTCCTACATCGATTGGTACGAAGTATTACTTGAAAAAAATGGGCAAAATATTGAGTCTAGTATGTTTGCTGGCATGCAAGACATATCTGTAATGGGTATGATTCGTAGAATTTTTGGTTATTTTACAATGCCTAATATTTATGTAACCCTCCCAGCTGGTATTTTGATGTTACTTCCCATATTTAGATTTCAATTATGGAGTGATCTATCATACCGGTTACATTACTTGGCATTATTGCTTATTGGTCTTGTAATATTTAGTTCTTCGGCAGAGTCGCCAACATTTGTAATTGCTGTTATAGGCTATTTAATATGGCATGTACAGCAGCCTTATAAAGATACGTTTCCGTATAAGGTTTTATTGGTGCTAATGTTGCTGCTCACCATTTTTTCGCCCACCGATTTATTTCCAAAATTTATAAGAGAACAGTATATACTCCGTTATTCTTTAAAGGCGCTTCCATGTTTTGTAGCTTGGCTTGCTGTTGTTTACACACTTTTATTTAGTCAGTTCAAAAACAAATTGGCATGAATAAATTAGTTGAAATAGTAATTCCTGCGCATAACGAAGAGTATAATATTCCTGTGATTTATAGTGCCATAAGTGCAGCTTTAGCTGATACAAACTATAGCTTCAAGGTTTTGTTTGTTGACGATGGTAGCACCGATGGAACGCTAGATGCCATACAAGATTTATCCAATCATCATGACAACGTATTTTATATTTCTTTGTCACGAAATTTTGGACATCAAAATGCTTTAAAAGCTGGGCTAGACGCTTCTTCTGCAGGTATTGTGGTTATGATGGATGCCGATATGCAGCATCCGCCATCGTTAATTCCTTCCTTGTTAAAAGCGCATGAAGAGGGATTTGATGTTGTGTATACTGTAAGAAAAGACAATGAGCATATCTCTTTTGTTAAAAAGCATACGGCCAATTTGTTTTATAAGTTGATGAACTATTTATCTGAAATTGAAATTGAACCTGGTTCTGCAGATTTTAGACTGATGAATAGAAAAACCCTTGATGCATTACTTTTAATGCCTGATCAAGAAATATTTTACAGAGGGCTCGTTAAATGGATTGGGTTTAAGCAAACAAAAATAGAATACGAGCCACAAGCAAGACATACTGGCGTTACAAAATACTCTACAAAAAAAATGTTGAAGTTTGCCATTACGGGTATTGCAACCTTTAGTAATAAGCCGCTTTATTTTGCAGCATACATGGGTTTTACTTTTGCTATTTTGTCGGTTCTTTACATACCTTACATTATTTATGCATTTTATAGTGGTACAGAAGTACATGGTTGGGCTTCTATTGTTGCCACCCTTGCCTTTTTTGGTGGCATTATTCTGATGATGCTTGGTATTGTTGGTATATATTTGGGTAAGCTTTTTGAGCAAAGTAAAAATCGTCCTCAATATTTAGTGAAAGCAGCCAAATTATGACACCTCAAATTTTAATTAGTTTTGATGTTGAAGAATTTGATATGCCACTCGAGTATGGCTTTAATTTGCCACCAGACAAGCAGTTGGAAATAGGATTCCATGGTCTTGAGGCAATCACTCCGCTTTTAAATCAATCAGATTTTCGGACCACACTTTTTACAACAGCTAATTTTGCAGATCATTTTTCTTCGTCCATCAAGTATTTGTCAGGTAAGCACGAAATAGCCTCACATACTTATTATCATAGTTTTTTTGAAATTGAACATTTGCAAAGTTCAAGATTAAGGCTTGAGCAAATTACGGGTAAGCCAGTAACGGGCCTTCGAATGCCGCGTATGAAACAAGTGCCGATGGAGGCAATAAATAATGCAGGGTATGGTTATGATGCGTCTATGAATCCTACATGGCTTCCTGGCAGGTATAATCATTTAAATGAGCCAAGATCTTATCATATAAAAGAAGGTGTTTTTAGAATTCCGGCATCTGTTTCTTCGGGCTTGCGACTGCCGCTTTTTTGGTTGAGTTTTAAAAATTTCCCCTACACATA
>CAMAQW010000048.1 GCA_945860335.1 Sediminibacterium ginsengisoli
AATTACATTTATTTGTAATATATTGTTTTGTATCTGTATTTATGTGAGAGGTGTAAAATTAGGGACCGGGTTGAATGATATGATAGTGCCTTTTAGTTCTGCTATTGTTATTTTGGGTTGGTTTGTTGCTCCAATTCTAACCGTATTCGAAAACATTTACTTGTTTTGGTTGTTTATTCGAAAACAAGATTCGGGATTACCAGCTTGGAGAATTATTGCCACTTCGCTTTTTTTGATCGCTCAAATATTTGTTCATTTTATAATGCCAGCATGATTCATTCTATCTTAAAAGACAAACCAACCAAACTCTTTATTAGCATTGCTGCTTTTTTTGTAGCCAATGCGCTTATTGCAGAATGTATTGGGGGTAAAATATTTTCACTTGAAAAAGTATTAGGTATGTCGCCTTCCAACTTTAATATATTTGGTCAAACAGGGTTATCTTTTAATTTAACCTGTGGTGTATTATTATGGCCACTTGAATTTATTGTTACCGACATTGTTAACGAATACTACGGCCCTAAAGCAGTGAAACGCATTAGTTACACCGCGGTGGTACTCATCATTTATGCTTTTGTCATGTTTTATGGAGCCATGCATGTAGCGCCCGCCGATTTTTGGATTACTTCAAAGCAAACAGAAGGTATTGATAATATGCAAACCGCTTTTAGTGGCATATTTGGACAGGGTATGTGGATTATTGTTGGGAGTATTACAGCATTTTTAGTAAGCCAAATCATTGATGTAACTGTATTTCATAAAATCAAAAAAATAACAGGCGAAAAGTGGGTATGGCTTCGTGCAACGGGTTCTACAGTGGTATCTCAACTGGTAGACAGTTTTATTGTTTTATTCATTGCATTTAAAATTGGGAATGGATGGTCTTGGCAATTGGTGCTCGCCATTTGTCTAGTTAATTATGCCTATAAATTTACAATGGCCATTGTGTTAACTCCATTAATCTATATTATTGAGAAACAGATTGATCATTACTTAGGGCATGACACTGCACAAAAAATGAAACGTGCAGCCATGGGTATTGAAAATGAATAGCTCTTACTGTGCTTGTAAAATTTTATTCACTACAATTTTATCGATAGGGAGGCTCATTGTGGCTTCAGATAAATCGTCTAGTGCAATCCATCTGGTATGCTCGGCTTGACCATTTTTATCTGCAACTTCTTCTGGCGAAAAATCAAAAGCCTTTGACCTAGTTTTAAGTGGTTCTAAACTTATCGGATTCACACGGTAGTAGATAGATAAAATTTGATCCCCAGCCCTAAATGCCGATGGCTGATAAAAATCGGTGGTATAAATATGATCTCCAACTGTTACATCTAGTCCGGTTTCTTCTTTAAATTCCCGCACCAAACAATCACGTGTGCCTTCACCAAATTCGAGGCCGCCACCCGGTAATTTTGTAAAATAATCTCCCCTAATAAACTCGTCACTCACTAGTAATCCATGAACTGGATCAATTAAAACGCCGTATACGCGAACAGTAATGTGTGACATGTTAAAACCATTTCTTTTTCATAAAATACCAGCTAATAATGCCAGCAATTCCTAACGACAAACCAATGGGAATATAAAAGGAGTAGGGGTTATGAGCGCCCGGTATATGGTCTACGTTCATGCCGTAAATACTTGCAACCATTACGGGAAGGGACAAAATGATGGTGATGGACGTTAAGCGTTTCATCACATTGTTAAGGTTATTGCTAATGATGCTTGCAAAGGCATCTAGGGTACTGGTTAATATATTGGTATAAATATTTGCCATTTCAAGCGCCTGGCTCGTATCTACAATAAGGTCATTTAAAAATTCACGTTCCTCTTCATTGAGTCCTAAAAAATTGGTACGCTCTAATTTCATCATAAGCATTTCATTGCTTCGAAGCGCTGTAACAAAGTATACCAAGCTTTTTTGAATACGCATTAGGTTCAGTAAATCAACATTACTATTGCTCTGGTATAGGCTAGACTCGTACTGGTTACGTCTAATATTAATTTCTTTCAAAAATTCCATAAAGTTTTGAACTACTTTTTCAAAAACTTTTAAGATCATCATGTTCTTTTTGTCCGGATGTCTTTTTTGGAATGAATTTAAAAACTTATTAATAGCACCATTATCAAACGAATTAACGGTAATAATTTGCGTATGGGTTAATATGATGCAAATAGGAATGGTAATATAAAAAGCATCACTATCATTAAATGAATTGTTTTCGGTGGGTGTTTTAATGACTACAAACTTTACATTGTCTTCTATTTCATATCGTGGTCTTTCATCGATGTCTAATGAGTCGCGTAAAAATTCGATAGGAATATCTAAGGTGTCACTTAATTCAATAAATTCTTCCTCCTTAAATGGTGGTACAAGATTAACCCAAGCACCGGTTTCCGGCTTGTCAATTTCTACCGTTTGTCCTTCTATATTTTTAAAATATTGAATCATGCTTAACTCTTTTAAGAAATTAAATTGTTATTTGGCCATCATACACAAATGAGGCAGGGCCGCAAAGCCATACATCTGTATAATGCTGTGCATCTATTTTATTGAATTTTATAAGAAGACTTCCCCCCAGGGTTCTAATTTTTGTTTCTTGTAAGCCAGTAGAATCAGCACTCATTGCAATAGCAGCAGCAGTTACACCAGTACCACAACTAAATGTTTCGTTTTCTACCCCTCGTTCATAGGTTCTTACAAAGAGTTCATTATCATTCCATTCTACAAAATTTACATTAATACCTCTTTGGCTATACGTATCGTTGTAGCGGATATTTTTTCCTTCTGTAAAAACGTCATAGCTTGAAAGACCTGATACCTGTTTAATATAATGAGGCGAGCCTGTATTTAAAACAGTTGCATCATTTGTAAACGTTACTTCATGCACATCTATCATTTTTAATTGTATCCATCCATTTGCATCAATAATTGCTTCGTGCTCACCATCTGTTGCTACAAAAGAATACGTATCTGGTTGTATTCCCTGATCAAAAGCGAATTTTGTTAAACATCTGCCACCATTTCCACACATAGTTCCTAGAGCACCGTCGGCATTATAGTAAACCATTTCAAAATCATAGCTATCATGTTTATTTAAAAGCATGAGTCCGTCTGCACCAATTCCAAAATGCCTATCGCACAATAAGGCAACTTGTTGACTTGATAATTGAATAGAACCGTCTCTATTATCGATAATAATAAAATCATTTCCAGTTCCTTGGTATTTAAAAAAATGTAACAACATAATTAAAGGGTTGAAAGAATCTCTAATGATTGTTTGATTAAATTTTCTACTGCAGCATTTCCATCTTTACTAAAAGTTTGAGAAACTCTATTGGCTACAATAGCACTCAAGCTTAAACATTGATGCCCCTGCAATTTCCCTAAACCATAAATAGCACTTGTTTCCATTTCAAAATTGGTGATTTTATGAGGACCGTAATTAAAGGTTGTTAATTGGTCTATAAGTTCATTGTGCATAAGTGGTAAACGAAGCACCCTGCCTTGCGGACCATAAAATCCGGGACAAGTTACAGTTATTCCTTGATGATAGCCTGTTACAAAATGTTTAAGTAATTTAACACTTGCGCCGGTGATGTATGGGCCAGAAAATGATTTATTTAGTGTGATTTGGTCTTCAAAAGCAGTTAATATTTGAGCTTCTTCTCCATTGTTTTCGTGTTTGTAAAAATGTAGTAAGTTATCAATTCCAAGTCCATGCGTACTAGCTACAAAACTATCAACCGGAATGTCTGCTTGCAAAGAGCCTGAAGTACCCAGTCTAATTATTTGAAGGGTAGTTAATGTGTTATTTATGGTTCTTGTTTCAAAGTTAATATTAACCAGTGCGTCTAGTTCATTTAAAACAATATCAATGTTGTCTGGTCCAATTCCTGTAGAAACCACAGATATTCTTTTACTGCCAATAAAGCCAGTATGGGTAATAAACTCTCGGTGCTTGCTCTTGTGTTCAATACGGTCAAAGTATTTACTTACCTCAGAAACCCTGTCCGGATCTCCAACGGTTAATATGGTGGTACCTAATTCGTCGGGGCGCAGGTCTAAATGATATACAGCACCTCTATTATTGATAATAAGTTCACTTTCGGCAATCCTTTGCATTTGATCTAATTTTCAACAAATTTCGGGTATTCAGATTTAGAATTTTGATTTTCCTTTCTTTGCTTTATTTTCGCAATCCAATTAATGGTCCTGTGGCCGAGTGGCTAGGCAGAGCTCTGCAAAAGCTTCCACAGCGGTTCGAATCCGCTCGGGACCTCAAAACCCTTTAAAATAGCTCCTTTTGGAGCTATTTTTTCTTAATTTTAATAGAAATTAGCCATGAAATACACACAAACTATTGGAATTATTGCCGCTTTAGTAGTGCTTTTATGTTCCTTTTTACCATGGAGCATTGTGGTTTCTGAGCAAATAACCATCTCTGGTTTTGACACAAAGGGAACTAGATTTGGAAAACCGGGGTTGTTTTTGAACTTTTTTACGATTATTTCTATCATTTTATTTTTAATACCAGCCATTTGGGCAAAGCGTACCAATATATTTATAGGGGCCATCGTGTTCTCTTGGAGTATTAGAAATTATATTTTAGTTTCAACCTGTTTAATGGGAGAGTGTCCAGAAAAGCAACCTGCACTATATGCATTGGTTATAGCTAGTAGTATTGTAATGTTAATGACCCTACTTCCCAAATTAAATAGTACTAAAAAGTAAGCTTTGTCAAGTAGTACCGTAGCCATCGTTATTTTAAATTTTAATGGTAAAAAGCATTTAGAAACTTTTTTACCATCTGTCATTAATACGAGCTATGCTAACTCAAAAATTATTATTGCGGACAACGGTTCTACCGATGATTCTATTGCATTTTTAGCAGCAAATTATCCGGGCATCACATGTTTACAAAGAGATACCAACGAAGGTTTTGCAGGTGGTTATAATTGGGCGCTATCACTTGTTGACGCCGATTATTATGTGCTTCTAAATTCTGATGTAGAAGTAACACCTAATTGGCTAGAACCTATGGTATCGTTACTTGACAATAATAAAGCCATTGCGGCTTGTCAACCTAAAATAAAGTCCTTTTCCAATAAAGATTGTTTCGAATACGCGGGTGCATCTGGTGGTTGGATTGATACACTTGGTTACCCATTTTCGAGGGGTAGAATATTTGATATTTGCGAAAAAGACAATGGTCAATATGATGCTAGTGAGCCCATCTTTTGGGCAACAGGAGCTTCCTTATTTATAAGGGCAAGTTGTTTCAAACAAGTAGGAGGATTGGATGAAAGTTTTTTTGCCCATCAAGAAGAAATAGATCTTTGTTGGAGACTTCAAAGAGCGGGTTATTCAATCATGAGTTGTCCTAGTTCGGTTGTCTATCATGTAGGTGGAGGGACGCTTCCAAGAGGCGGAAGAAAAGTGTTTTTAAACTTCAGAAACAACCTTTTAATGCTTGGTAAAAACCTGCCCACCATGGAGCTCATCTGGAAAATTCCGATGCGGTTTTGTTTGGATGCGATATCTGCATGGAAAGGGGTGCTTCAAGGAGATTTTTCATTCTTCTATGCAATTGTTAAAGCACATATGTCAGTTATCTCTATTTGGACTAAACAGCTGCTAACAGGGGCAAGTAAAAAGGATGGGATACCCAAAAAACCCTTGAATGCTTTGTCCGGCGTTTATAGTGGCTCTATTATTTGGTCTTATTTTATAAAAAAACAAACTAAATTTTCTGAAATTATTTCTACAAAGACGACGTAAATAATCTTTGTTGCCTTATTTTTGCAACTCCAAAACAATTCTATGTCTGAACAAACAAATAATATCCCAGAAAAAGATTTAGCCAGCAATTGGGTTTCTTCTTCTAAATTCTTGTTTTACTTGCATGTTTTTTGCATTCTTGCTTTTGTTTTAGGTGGTTGTTACCGCTTATATGACCAGCGTTACAAGGGTAAACCAGACGTTGAAGTGCAAGGAAGTAGCCAATACAAGCCTGAATACAAATAATTTTATTGAAATTTTCAATAAAAAATTTTGCCAGCAACTGCAGAATCCTATTTTTGCACTCCTATTTTAGTTCTTTACAATTAAGCGAAAGTAGCTCATTTGGTAGAGCACGACCTTGCCAAGGTCGGGGTGGCCGGTTCGAGCCCGGTCTTTCGCTCTAAATCCCGAGCATTGTTCGGGATTTTTTTTACACCATGCCCTGGTGGTGGAACTGGTAGACACGCAGGACTTAAAATCCTGTTCGCCGCAACGCGAGTGCGGGTTCGATTCCCGCCTGGGGCACTATCCCTTCGCTTACGCGAGGGGATTTTTTTTGCTATCTTGTAAGCATTAAATACTCCTAATGCCAATACTTTTATTTGATAATGCTTTTAGACACCAGCTGTATCCATTTACGCATACAAGGGCAGTTAGCGCTATTAGATCTGGTATTTTTACGCCACAAGAAAGGTGGGAGCGAATTACAGGAGATAAAGTGCTAATTCAAACTAGCAAATCAATACAGCCTTTGTATGGCATACCTGACATAACTTCAAATACATTATGGATCGATTCGTCACTTGTTATAAATGCATCTATAATTGAACAAATACTTTCCTTACAAGTTGGTCAATGTATATATGATAATACTGGATTTATTGCAGGTGTTGGTACAACAAACGATATAAATGATTATGCTACACCTACTAAATTAGAGGAGCAGCAAAGATTCCATTATGCATCTGATTTAATTGCATTTAATGATGCACAATTAAGGTTCGATTATGATTTGCTAACTAGTGGTAAAACATCAGAATCCATACCTGATTCATGTTCGGCAACTAATAAAGATCAAATTTTTATTGAAAAAAATACAACTCTTTTAAACTGTCATCTAAATGCAAGTACGGGGCCTATTTATATAGCTAATGGAGCAGAAATTCAGGAAGGATCGAGTATTAGAGGCCCCTTTTATCTAGGAAAAGATGCATGCGTTAAAATGAATACAGTGGTGTATGGTGCCACAACCATTGGGCCTAAATGTATCATTGGCGGAGAAGTAAAAAACAGTATACTAATTGGATTTTCAAATAAAGCACATCATGGATATTTAGGAGATTCAGTGATTGGTGAATGGTGCAATTTAGGTGCAGGTACTTCCAATAGCAATGTAAAAAATACAGGTGGGCCTATTAGCGTATGGGACGAGTCGTCTAACACAAAAAGGTATGTTGGAAATAAAATGGGGGTTTGCATGGGTGATTATGTAAAAACAGCCATTAATACTAGTATTACAACAGGTGCTACCATTGGTGTTGGTGCCAACGTTTTTTGTGCAGGTCTTACACCAAATATTATCCCTCATTTTAGTTGGGGGGCAGAAAATACTACGTATCAAGTTGACAAACTCTTAGAAGACAATGCTAATTGGAAAGCATTTAAGAATGAACCCTTTACCGATATTGAAAAACAGTTGATCCGCAGTACCTTTGAAACATTAACAAATAAATCTTTGTAATAAATAAGCAATCATGAGAAAGCAAATCGCAGCAGCCAATTGGAAAATGAATTTAACCTTAACTGAAGGTGAAGCATTATTAGATGCTATTAATGCAAAACCCCATAGTTTGGCTCCTAACCAGGAAGCTATTTTTGCGGTTCCATTCCCATATATTTCTATGGCTCAAGCCAAAGTTGGCGCCAAATCAAATGTTTATGTGGCAGCTCAAAACTGTTCCAATAAATTATCTGGCGCATATACAGGTGAAGTATCTGTAACCATGCTTCAAAGTATGTGTGTTAAATATGTAGTAATTGGACATTCAGAAAGAAGAGAATATTTTAATGAAAGCAATGAATTGTTGGCTCAAAAAGTTGATATCTGCTTGGAAAATAAAACAACGCCTATTTTTTGTTGTGGCGAACCATTAGAAATTAGAGAATCTGCTACACAAAATGAGTATGTAGCAAAGCAGTTATCTGAATCTTTATTTCATTTGACTGAAGATGCTATTTCACATGTTGTTATCGCTTATGAACCCATTTGGGCAATAGGAACGGGAAAAACGGCTAGCAGCGATCAAGCCCAAGAAATGCATTCATTTATTAGAAGCCATATTGCCAGTAAATATGGTGCTGCTATAGCTGATTCAATCTCAATTTTATATGGTGGAAGTGTTAAAAGTGCCAATGCTGTTGAGATTTTTGGTCAACCTGACGTAGATGGTGGTTTAGTAGGAGGTGCATCCCTCATTGCTGACGAATTTGTAGCGATTATAAATGCGCTAAAAAAGTAGTTTTAAGCTTATCTTCGCGCACTTATGAAGCAAATACGTAATTTTTGCATTATTGCACATATTGACCATGGTAAATCTACCTTGGCCGACCGTTTATTGGAGCATACCAAAACTATTGGTGAAAGAGACATGATGAACCAAGTTCTGGACGACATGGACTTGGAACGTGAAAAAGGTATTACCATTAAAAGTCATGCCATTCAGGTAAGTTATATGTACAAGGGTGTCGAGTATATTTTAAACCTAATTGACACCCCTGGTCACGTAGATTTTAGTTACGAGGTTAGTAGAGCGCTTGCAGCTTGCGAAGGTGCTTTGTTATTAGTGGATGCTTCTCAGGGTATTCAAGCACAAACCATTTCAAATTTATATTTAGCCATTGACAATAATTTAGAAATCATTCCTGTCATTAATAAAATTGACATGGATGGTGCTAAAATTCCAGAAGTAACGGATCAAATTGTTGATTTAATTGGATGCAAGCCAGAAGATATTTTATTAGCAAGTGGTAAATCAGGTATTGGTATCGAAGAAATTTTAGAAGCGATTGTTGAAAGAATACCAGCACCAACAGGTGATCCTGAAGCACCGCTACAAGCACTTATTTTTGATAGCGTTTTTAATAGTTTCAGAGGCATTATCGTTTATTACCGCATCATGAATGGGGTATTAAAAAAAGGTGATAAAATTCAATTTGTTGCTTCTGGTAACGATTATTTTGCCGACGAAGTAGGGGTACTAAAATTAAACATGACGCCAAAACCTGAAGTAAGGGCCGGCGACGTTGGTTATATCATTACGGGTATCAAAAATGCAAAAGAAGTTAAAGTGGGTGACACGATAACGCTTGCAAACAATCCTGGACAAATGATTAACGGTTTTGAAGAAGTAAAACCAATGGTATTTGCTGGTATTTTCCCTGTCAATACCGATGAGTTTGAAGAACTCCGTGATTGTATGGATAAGCTTCAATTAAATGATGCTTCTTTAACTTTTGAACTAGAAACATCACAAGCATTAGGTTTTGGTTTTAGATGCGGATTTTTAGGACTCTTACACATGGAAATTATCCAAGAACGCCTTGAACGTGAGTTTAACCAAACAGTTATTACCACGGTTCCCAACGTAGGATTTATTGCCTATACTACCCGTAACGAAAAAATCATGGTTAACAATCCTACAGAAATGCCGGATCCTGTTAAAATTGATCGTATCGAAGAACCATTTATCCGTGCTCAAATTATTACACTCCCTGATTATATTGGTAACATCATGACGCTTTGCTTAGGTAAACGTGGTATGCTTATTAACCAAAGCTATTTGACACCTACCCGTGTAGAACTTGTTTTTGAAATGCCGTTAACTGAAATCGTATTTGATTTCTACGACAAATTAAAGAGCTCTACAAGAGGTTATGCTTCTTTTGATTATAACCCAATTGGCTACCGTGATGCAGACATTGTTAAAATGGATATTTTACTAAACAATGAAAAAGTAGATGCTTTAAGCGCCCTTATACATAGAAGTAGAGCCACCGATTTTGGTAGAAAACTATGTGAGAAATTAAAGGAACTATTACCTAAACAACAATTCCAAATTGCCATTCAAGCTGCAATTGGGGCTAAAGTAATTGCCAGAGAAAACATTAGTGCTATGCGTAAAGACGTTACAGCTAAATGTTATGGTGGTGATATTAGCCGTAAGCGTAAATTACTAGAAAAGCAAAAAGAAGGTAAAAAGCGTATGCGTCAAATTGGTAACGTAGAAGTTCCACAAGAAGCATTCTTAGCAGTTCTTAAACTAGACTAATTCTTTTTTTTAATGGTTTGATCTGGGTTAACGCGTGGATCCGGATCCAACTCTTTGATTCTAGGGTAATGTATCCATTTGCCCTTATCCCATTTAAACCCTTCATAAGTTCCATAAGGAACCAAAGTTTCTTTTTTTGTTGGATCATTTTCTTCACTAATAAGTGTTGCAAAAATGATGAGGTCTAAATCGATATCGTAATTCATTTTTACAATCGACTCTTTTTTGTATTCTATTACAAAACGTGAAGTTGGTTGCTTTGGCTTGAATTCATCATTTTTATACACGAAAAAATTACCGCCAAAAACGGGTTTATTATCGTTGTCAAAATACATAACATCCATCCACTTTTTGTGGGTTACTGCATTGTTACCATCTAACCCCAATAAAGTGTAATAGGTTTTATTGTTAAATTTTTTAGGGATGATTTTATAATAAATAGCACCAATCCAGTGTTTAACATCTCTGACAGAATCGGTAGGTGCATCTGTAAATTCTGAACAATCAAATAGAGGAATCAGCTGTAGACTTCCATCTTTGGTATTCATTTGTATGGCACCTTTTTGTCGATAGCTTTTTTCATCTTCAGCTAATAGTTGCCAAGTAAATATTTTAAAAGTACTATCTGGAGAAAAAAGGGTAGACACTGTTATTAAAGAATCAAATTTGTGGTTAAACGAATAAGGTGTTTTTAATGCTCTTACAAGTCCTCTGGTAAAAGAACTATCTGCTGTAACCCTTTCCGCGTATGTTTCTGCATTAACGATATTAAAGGCCGTTTTTTT
>CAMAQW010000049.1 GCA_945860335.1 Sediminibacterium ginsengisoli
AGCAGTACATTTTAGAGAAAATAAATTTAACGAAGAGTGGCTTGTAATTATTACCACCGATCATGGCAGAGATGCGCAAACAGGTAAAAATCATGGCGGTCAATCAGATAGTGAGCGTAATACCTGGTTAATCATGAATAAAAAGCCTGTAAAGGAAGTTGTAAAAACAGCCATTGTAGATATCTTCCCTACAATTGCAACTTATTTAAATATCAAAGTACCAACACCTGTTGCTCAGGCTTTAGAGGGTGTTTCTTTACTCCGAAAGTAGACGATTGCAAATACGCCTAAAATTGTAATTAAAACGCCAATTATCCATGCGGTATTTGTAAAAAATGGTAACCAATTAAATCCTTTGGTACCATAATTTTTATAGAGTAGCACAAACATACTTCCAAAGTATCCTAAGGAATCGGACATATACATCAAATACCCTAAGTTGCCTTTGTATTTAAAAAAGGCAATCCATCTCTCAAATAGGATGGTATGAAAAATAAGGTAGGGGAGGTACATTAATAACCCCATGAGTACCATCCAAATTACAGGACTGATGAGTTTTTCATTAAATAAATAAGTGCTCAATAAAAATCCGATACCCGCAATTACACAAAGCATTAGAGACAGGTAAAATGCCTTCTTATTGTTTTTAAGTAAAATCATGGAGCCAATAACTACCAACACCAATATAGCGGTTGGGATTTCTGCAAATACAAGTACCCATGGCGTTTTAAGGTAACCAAGTTCTGTCCATAATTCTACCGCAAAATTGTCTCGTAAATCTCTAAAAATGGTGAGTCCTACATAAACGGCAACTACTAAAAAAATACCAGGCCAAAAGAGTTTAAAAAACCGTTTTCTGTTGTCGGCATCCATGGGTACCCTTTCTGTTCTTAATGATATGTCTTCTTGATTTGGCTCTGGAATACAGCTAAGCATCCATATGCCAATAATTAAAATTGGAATAAAAGCAACTGCTGCAAAAAATGGCATCCAAGTTTCAGCAATATTAAATTGTTGCATAACAAATAGTCCAACAGATTTTACAATGCCTGAAGCAATCATAAATGAGCTTGCCATAAATGCGCCTAATATTTCTGTAAATTTTCGACCTTCTAAAAAGCTAAATACGACACCCCATATTAGGCCTAGTGGTAGTCCATTGATTAGCATAAACACTGCGTTGTACGGATATGGAACCAATCCAAAAGCTAATAAAGACAAAAGGGCAATCCCCATCAAAACAATGAGTGTTAAAACTCTTTTTTTAGGTTCTAGTTCTGCAATAAATTTAATACCAATAAACTTAGAAATTACATATCCAATAAGTTGTAAAATAATTAGCGCTACTTTATAATCTACACCAAGTAGCTCAAGCCCTTTATAGGTTCCCGCTGTAAACGGTTTTCTAAATGCATACATGCTGCAGTATGTTAAAAAAGCGGCACTACTACAAAATAATATGAAGGCTGCCGGTTTTGTTTTATGGAGGTATGCTGTAATTTTATTGTTCTGCAACATTTGTATTTTTTATTGTAGTGAAATGCCTACCCTATAAGGATGTTCCTCTATTGCAAAATCAAAAGCCAATGCACAGGTGTCTAATGTAAATCCTCCTTTAATTAAGCTGGCAATTGGGTAGTTTGTATGGTGCGCTTCTATAAAATTTACCGCTTCAACTAAATCAGATTCATTGTAATTATGGAGCCCTTTGATTGTCCAAATATTTCGAACAATCGTTTCTGCGTTTAGTGTAATATTTTGTTGCGGATATGTAGATCCAATAAATACGGCTGTGCCGCCAATACTTAGTTGTTTTAGCAGTATATCTATGGTTGTAGGCTCCCCACTAAAATCAATAAAACATTCAATTTGTAATTTGTTATAGGTTAGCCAGTTTGAAAAATTTTGGAAACTATTGATGGTATCGAGGTGAACCGTATGTGTAGCGCCAAATGAAGTACTCATTTTGAGTCTTTCATTTTCTATGTCTATTGCAATAATATTTTTTGCCCCTTTAGATTTTGCCATGGCACATGCAATAACGCCTAGCATACCTGCCCCTGCAATAACTACGTTTGCGCCTTCTATGTTGCCTGCAATTCTGATGGCTCCAGCAGCAGTAGCAACTGCACAATTCACAATCGCTAATACCGGTAGCGGTAAGTTAACAATGGGTTTAACAATGGGTGTATGTGGTCTTAAAATAATGTATTCACTAAGTCCGCCATGTAAGTGACTGGTTTTTGTAATTTCTTCGTGTCCATATTTAAACAATCCCGCTGCTTTTTGTGGTATGCCTTTTAAAGACATGGCTTCCGAAGGATCGCTCGCATAAATTGCCCATGTAATTAAATCGCCAACTGCAATGTTATTATGTCTACAATCTATTTTTGGGGCCTTATTGCCAAAGGCAACAATGGTTCCACAAATTTCATGTCCTAAAATGGTTGGATTTTTTTCTTTTCTTTTACCTGTGTAGGTTAGTATATCAGATTTGCATAAAGTAGTATAGGATACTCGCACTAAAATTTCATAGTCTTGAAGTGCTGGAATTTCTGTTTGATCTAATTTTAATAACATGGTTGTGTTATCAAAAAAAGCATATCTGGATGTGGGCATGAGATATAACTATTTATTAGAATTTGAAAAGAAAGGTACTCCCCTTTTTTTACATACATGTAAACTTGTATTACCAAATTGTAAACAAATAGTAGCAATACATCACATTAGCATAACCTTACCTTAACATTCCCTTTATATAGTCCGGGTACTTTTGGTTCTCGAAAAGAAAACTAAAACCCTGTTTATGAAGCAATCAAAAAGAACCCCCTTTCGTTTACTGATTTTAGCTTGCACATTTTTGTGTCTAGCATTTCAGTCTAACGCTCAAACCCTTACTGTGTCTGGTAAAATCACAGATGCAGTAACTCAAAAAGCTATTGAAGGTGCTACTATTACTGCTGGCAAACTAAATGCTATTTCTGCTGCTAATGGTACTTATACTATTAAGGCAGATAAGGGCACGAAACTTGTTGTCGTATCAGTTGGCTACCAAAATTTTAGTGTTACCGTAAATGGTGCCACATTAGATATTCAATTAGCAGCCTCTACTGATAACTTAGAAGATGTTGTGGTAACAGCACTTGGTGTTAAAAAAGAAAAAAGAAAACTAGGTTATTCTACTCAAGATATTAAAGGTTCTGATTTAGTGAAAGCTAGAGAAGTGAATCCTATTAATGGATTGGTTGGTAAAGTAGCTGGTTTAACGGTTGGTATTAACCAAGAATTATTAAGAGCACCAAATTTAGTGTTACGTGGTGGTCGTGTTAACTTAATCGTAGTAGATGGTGTGCCTATCAACTCTGATACTTGGAACATCAGCCCAGATGATATTGAGTCTTACAACGTATTAAAAGGCCCAGTTGCCTCTGCGTTATATGGTTACAGAGGTCAAAATGGTGCGATTATCATCAATACTAAAAAAGGAACAAAAGATAAAAGAGGATTTTCTGTAGAATTTAATAGTTCTACGCAGGTTCAAAAAGGATTTATTGCTTTACCTAAAACACAGGACGAATATGGTCCTGGTGATCACGGCCGTTATGCGTTTGGTGATGGTTTAGGTGGTGGAACCAACGATGCAGACTATGACGTTTGGGGACCTAAATTTGAGGGTCAATTAATTCCTCAATACGATAGCCCTGTAGATCCAGTTACTGGAAAGCGTTCTGGTACACCATGGGTTGCACGTGGTAAAGACAACTTAAAAAGATTTATTGAAGCTGGTGTGTTAAACACAACCAATATCGCTGTTGCTTCTTCTACCGAAAAAGCTGATTTACGTTTTTCTGTAGGTAATACTTACAATAAAGGTATTATCCCTAACACGGGTTTAAATACTACAAATATTAATTTAGCTTCTACCTTACGTTTCAATTCTAAATTAACCTTAGATGCGAACATTAACTACAACAAACAATTTTCTGATAATTTCCCGGATGTAGACTATGGTCCTAACTCTGTAATTTACAATATTACAATTTGGGGTGGTGCAGATTGGAACATTGATGACATGCGTAATTACTGGCAGCCAGGTAAAGAAGGTGTTCAGAGTATTTATGCCGAATATCAAAGATACCACAACCCTTACTTCATGAGCTATGAGTGGACTAGAGGTCATTACAAAAATGATATTTATGCTTACACTAGCTTAAAATATAAGGTGAATCCTTTTGTGGATTTATTTGCTAGAACTTCTGTTACTACCTATGATGTATTAAGAAATGAAAAAATGCCTTTTTCTGCTCACCCTTATGGAAGAGAAGAAAACAAAGGTGATTATAGAGAAGACAGAAGATCACTTTTTGAAAGCAACTCGGAAGTACGTGCCGATTTCAAAACACCTGTTGTTGCCAACTTCTTTAAGGCAAGTGGTTTTGCAGGTGCTAACTTTAGAACATTCAATTACAATTCATCATTTACAACTACGAACTACTTAAACGTACCTAACGTTTACACATTTGCAAATAGTAGAAATCCAGTGATTGCTTACAATTTCGCATCTGACATGCGTGTAAACTCACTTTTATACTCGGTAGATCTTGAAGGTGGTAAATATTTTAACTTAAACGTTACTGGACGTACAGATAAATTGTCTGCACTTAAAAAAGACAATAACACGTTCTTTTATCCTTCTTTAAACTTAAGCACTGTTTTAAATGATTATGTATCATTACCTAGTCAAATAAACTTTTTAAAATTAAGAGCTTCTTATGCTAAAGTAAGAGGTGGTGGTAGCTTTGTATCTGATTATATTGGTGCAACGCCAAACAATGCCTTTCCTTTAGGATATGGTCAACAATATTCATCTACGTATGGCGGTCCTACTTATACCTATGCCGATGTGTATTCTACTGGTATTGGTTACAACAATACTACACAAGCATCTTTCACAAATACACTTGTTGATGCAAACGTTCAGCCAGATGATAGAACTTCATTTGAGTTTGGTGTTGAAGCAAAAGCATTTAACAACAGAGTTGGTATCGAAGCGTCTTATTACCAATATACCGATGGTCCACAAATTTTCTCTAAATCTATTTCTCAAACATCAGGTTACGCTAGTTACGTAGTTAACGGTACTAAAACACAGCGTACTGGTTGGGATGTAACAATCAATGGCGCGGTTATTAAATCTACAAAGGGTGTTTCTTGGGATGCAACACTTAACTTAGGTGCCTTTACAAATAAGTTTAAAGAATTACCAACTGGCCTTTCAATTTTAAATAACTTTTATAAAGTTGGATCAAGAACGGATGAGGTTTGGTTTAGAATGATGGCTAGAACTCCAGATGGTCAACTTATTAATGACGCTGGTGGTCGTCCAATTTATTTACCAGTTGCTCAGTACGTAGGTAATTCAAATCCTGATTTAGTGTGGGGTTTAAATAACAAATTAACGTACAAGGCATTCACCTTTAATTTCCAAGTTGATGGTAGATTAGGTGGTGTAATGGAAGATTATGTTCGTAAAAAAACTTTCCAAGGTGGTCGTCACATAGAAACTATTCAGGGTAAAATGGGTGAAGCGCGTTACCAAGATTACAAAGGTGTTAAATCTTATGTTGGTGAAGGTGTAGTAGTAGCTTCAGGTACCCCTGTATTTGATCCAGTAACTGGAAGAATTACTAACTATAACCAGTTAACATTTGCGCCTAATACGACTAAAACTTTCATACAAGATTATATTAGCCGTGTGCATGGTAATCCAGAACCAAATATCATGAGTAAAACATACATGAAGCTTAGAGAAGTTATGTTAACCTATGAATTACCTCAAGCGATGGTTCAAAAATCAATATTCAAAAAAGCAACTGTTTCTTTAGTAGCACGTAATTTACTCTATTGGATGCCTGACACTAGATTTAATGATGTTGATATTGATCAATATCCTGGTGAATCAAGTATTGGTTTACAAACACCAACTACAAGATCTTACGGTATTAACATCAACTTTATATTCTAATCCTTCAAAATAATTATTATGAAAAATATTATTAAAATATTTACATTCATCCTTTTGATAGGATCATTAGGAGCATGTAAAAAATCATTTGACTCATTGGAGGCAGATCCAAACAGAGCAACAAGTGTACCTGCAAACCTTATCTTTAACAACGTTTTAGGAGGTTTAAACAAAGGTGCCTTTAACGGTACGCAACGTGCCAATCAGTTTTATGCTTGTAACTATGATTATTATGGTAACAATGAATACAACTGGACTGGTTATTCATTTAACAACTACAATATTTTAAAAAATATTGTAAAAATGGAGCAAGAGTCTACTAAATCTGTTCCTTCACCAAACCCGTATACGGCACTCGGAAAGTTTTTAAAAGCAATTTATATTTATGAATTGACAATGAACCTAGGAGATGTGCCTGTATCAGAAGCACTTAAAGGTTTAGAAAATGTAACGCCTAAATATGATTCACAAAAAGATGTATTTAAAGCAATTTTAACTTACCTAGAAGATGCCAATACAGAAATGGCAACTGTTGTTACCAAAAACTATGTATTAGCAAATGACTATTATTATGGTAACAATTTAGCTAAATGGCAGAAAGCTGTGAATGCGTTTAAGTTACGTGTATTAATTCAGTTAAGCAATAAAGAAGCGGATGCTGATTTAAATATCAAGCAAAAATTTGCAGACGTTATCAATAATCCAACAAAGTATCCTTTGTTTGCAAGTGCTGCAGATCAAATGCAATTCGTTTACAATGCGCAGTTTAACAAGTACTCTACAAGCCCGGATAACTTTGGTTTTGACGCCACTCGTTACAACATGGCTGCTACTTACTTAAATACACTTGTGTCTTTACAAGATCCAAGAACATTTATGGTTGCTGAGCCTGCTGCTGCTAAAGTTGCTGCTGGTGCTGCTCCTAATTCTTACGCCGCATTTGTTGGTGCAAGCAGTGGAGAGGATTTAGCTACCATGAGTAAAAATGCAGGTGTTGGTCAATATTCTTTTATCAACAGAAAGCGTTACTATCAAACCTATACCGCAGAAACTTCAATTGTAATTGGTTACTCTGAAATGTGCTTTAACATTGCAGAAGCCATGAATAGAGGTTGGATTTCATCTGCAAATGCAGAAACTTGGTACCAAAACGGTATCAAAGCATCTCTTGCTTTTTATGGTATTAAAGATGGTGTTAACACGGTTACTTTCCAAAAGCCAGGTGGTGGTTTATTTGAATCTGTTAATTACGATGTTAACTTTTTGTACGATACCTACTACAATCAAGCAAATGTTAAGTACAAGGGAAATACAGTTGATGGACGCAATCAAATTTTACTACAAAAGTATTTAGCGTTCTATCAAAACTCTGGTCAAGAAGCATATTTTAACTGGAGAAGAACAGGTGTTCCTACATTTTTAACAGGTGCTGGATCTGGTAATAGCGGAAGAGTTGCTTTGAGATATCAATACCCAACTGCAGAAAGAGCAAACAATAAAACAAATGTTGAAGCTGCTATTTCTGCTCAGTTTGGTGCCATCGATGATATCAACGCAAAAATGTGGATCATCAAATAATGCTCATAAGTTTGGTTAAATAAAAAATGAATTGTGGCAAGCAATCGTTTATAGCGAAGTCTTTACAGGCTTCGCTTTTTTTAGTATATTTATAAATAAATTTGTTCTGTTATGTTACCTCAAAAAGCAATTGTAGTAGGTGCAGGTATTGTAGGATTGGCAACTGCTAGGGCGCTCGCCATTAAAGGATATAAGGTTACAGTTATTGATAAAACCCAGGAAGCTATTGGTGCTTCCATCAGAAACTTCGGGATGCTTTGGCCGGTTGGTCAACCAGATGGTGGTTTATACGAAAGAGCTAAAAGAACCAAGCAAATTTGGATGGAGTGTTTAGATGGCATGAAACAGTCTTATAATCCATGTGGAAGTATTCATTTGGCTTATTTTGATGACGAATGGGCAGTGCTAGAAGAAATGCATGAAAAATTTATTGCAAACAAACGTCCAGTTCATTTATTAACGCCTGACCAAATTGAAGAAAGATTTTCAGGGATTAATCAGCGCAAATTAATAGGTGGGTTATATAGTGATGATGAAGTGATTATTGATCCACGATCTGCTATTAAAGGATTGCCTGCTTATTTGACGGCAGCTTATGGCGTCGAATTTATATGGGGCACGGCTATAACGGGCATTACAAAACATAAAGCCAGTTCGTTTGATAAAACCTTTGAAGCAGATATTATTTGTGTTTGCTCTGGTGCCGATTTTGAAACACTTTTCCCGTCTGTATTTGCTGCACAGCCCATCACCAAAAGCAGGTTGCAAATGATGCGTTTTAAACACGAAAAATCAGACTATAAAATAGGCACTTCGGTGTGTGGTGGCTTAAGTTTACTACATTACAAGAGTTTTGCAGTAGCGTCGTCATTAGAGGCGCTTCATACAAGAATACATCAAGACATGTCTGAATATGTAAAGCATGGTATTCATGTAATGGTATCACAAAATGCACAAGGTGAATTAACGGTGGGAGATACCCACGAATACGGATTGGATTTTGATCCATTTGACAATCATTACCAAAATCAATTGGTACTTGATTATTTAAAGCAGCTTATGCATATTGATGATTGGCAAATTACCCAAACCTGGAATGGTATTTATCCTGTTATGAAAAACGGAGCTACCGATTTATTTATAACCATCGAGCCAGGTGTATATATTTTAAATGGCATTGGTGGACATGGTATGACCATGTCTTTTGGATTTGCCGAAGAAATGATTAATACAATTTAACTATATGACTCAAAAAATTATTGATTTATTCAATCAAAAAGGACATTCATTGTATGGTGGAGAAGCTGTAACGCAATTAGAGCATGCGTTACAAGCGGCTACGTTTGCAAAAAACAACAATGCCTCTGCTGCTTTAATTACAGCTAGTTTATTACATGACATAGGTCATTTATTACATGAACTTCCAGATGACGCACCGGATCATGGTGTAGATGATTTACATGAGGAGTTGGCTGCTCTTTTTTTAGATAAATATTTTGTAAAAGAAGTGGTTGAGCCGGCTAAACTGCATGTACAAGCAAAAAGGTATCTATGTTATGTTAACCCTGCCTACTATGATACCTTAAGTGAGCCGTCGCGCCAAAGTTTGGCTTTGCAAGGTGGTGTTATGGACGCAAATGAAGCGCAACAATTTGAAACCTATTCTAATTATAAAGAAGCCGTTTTATTAAGAACTTGGGACGATTTAGCCAAAGACCCAACTATGCAAACAGAGCCGATAGAGTCTTTTGCATCTTACATTACAGCCTCACTTAAATCTTAAGTTTATGCAAACAAGTATGGTTGTTTTTGATATGGCAGGTACAACGGTAGATGAAAATAATGTTGTGTATAAAACATTACACGCAGCTATCCTTAACGCAGGTATAGAGGTTACATTAGATGACGTTTTGTTGCATGGTGCTGGTAAAGAAAAATTACAAGCTATTAAGGATGTATTGGCATCGCAAGGTCAAGAAACTACACATGCACAAGAGATCTATCATTATTTTATTGTTGCTTTAGAAAATGCATATCAAAATTTGGATGTAACGCCTTGTTCTAATGCAGCAACAGTATTTGCCTTGCTTAAAAAGCAGGGGATTAAAGTTGTTTTAAATACAGGATATAACAGAGTTACAGCTACTGGTTTATTGAATAAATTAAACTGGAGCGAAGGAGAAGATATTGATTTATTGGTAACTGCATCTGATGTTTCTAATAACAGGCCAGCGCCTGATATGATTGAATATGCCATCAAGCATTTTGCCATTACAGATCCAACAACGGTGATCAAAGTGGGAGATTCTGCGATTGACATAGAGGAAGGAAAAAATGCGGGTTGTGGAAAAACTTTTGGCGTTACTACCGGTGCACAAACTAGGGAGCAAATACAGGTAGCGGATCCTACTGCTGTTGTAGATGACTTACTTGAAATTTTAGACAAAATTTAATCAGTTGCATAAACAAACATTTTTTGCACAAGATTTTGGACCTGATTTTAAATGGGGTGTGGGCATGGCCGCACCTCAAAATGAAGGCGCCGCTTTTGAAGACGGAAAAGGTTTATCTGTGTGGGATGTTTTTGCGCGTAAAAGAAATGTAATTAAAGGTGGTGCGCGGCCCACCGTTGCTGCCGATTTTTACCACCGCTACAAAGACGATATTTTACTCGCCAAAGCACTAGGCTTTAAAGTGTTTAGGTTTTCTATTGCTTGGAGCCGCGTGATACCCGAAGGAATAGGTAAGGTCAATAAATTAGGCATTGCATTTTACCACAACGTTATTGATGAATGTATTGCAAATGGCTTGGAACCTGTTGTAACGGTATATCATTGGGACCTGCCGCAAGCACTTGAATTACAAGGTGGATGGACGAGCCGTGATATGGTCAAATGGTTTTCTAAGTATGTTAAATTATTAACCGAACAGTACGGCAAAAAAGTACAGCAGTGGATTGTAATGAATGAGCCTTTTGCATTTACGGCGCTAGGCTATATGATGGGCATGCATGCTCCAGGAAAAATGGGTATAGCAAATGTTTATCCAGCTATTTATAACGCAGCATTGTGTACTGCCGAAGGTGGTAGAATTATTAGAGAACACTGCCCACATGCGCTTATTGGCACTAGTTTTTCTATTTCTGAAACCAAACCATTTACCAGTAGCGATAAAGATATTG
>CAMAQW010000050.1 GCA_945860335.1 Sediminibacterium ginsengisoli
GTGCTGATAGCGGGTTTTATCATTTTTTGTATCAGTGATTTTGGGGGCACTAAGGCGCTTGGATGGCTCACTTCTTTAACCCTTGTGGTGGGCACTTTAACCAATTTAATCCTCCTTCCAGTGCTTATTTTGCACTTTCAGAAGCGGAAAAAATAAATTAAAGAAAGTCCTCAACTCCCTGTGTTTAATACTTAATACTCAATGATTGTCATATAAATAACATATTATATGTGTATCGATCATTTTTTAAAACATTGATAATCAATTTTTTATAGCAAAATAATGTCTCAAAACCGACTAAATCGGTAAATAATCCAAGAAATACTAGTATTTAACGCAATAAAAAAGGGTCTTTAAGTTAATCTTTTATTAAATTAGCGTCTGCATTTTTACATTAAAAACCAAAATATGAGAAAATTAGTTGTCATGATTTTGTGTGCAACACTTGCTTTAACGCAGTCTTTCGCACAAAACCGCACGGTTAGCGGAAAGGTTACCGATGAAAAAGGCGCTGCTATTGCTGGTGCAAGCGTAGTTGCTAAATCATCTAAGGCGGGTACTACTACTGCTGCCGACGGTACTTTCAAATTAACTGTTGCCAATTCAGTTAAAGTGTTAACGATCTCTTCGTTAAACTTTGTTCAAAAAGATGTTACCATTGCTGCAAACAATACAGCTAATGCTTCACTCACAGCTTCTGCTGCTGATGCATTAGATGAGGTAATTGTAGTAGGTTATGGTGCTGCAAAAAAGAAATCAGATGTTACTGGTTCTGTAGTTACTGTTAACGCAGAAAAATTACAAAACAAGCCAACTGCAAACATGTTTGACGCCTTACAAGGTAAGGTACCAGGTTTACAGGTGTATAACAGCTCTGGTGAACCTTCTGCTACACCAAGTGTTCGTTTAAACGGTGTGGGATCTTTGGGTGCGAGCTCAACTCCATTATATGTAATGGATGGTATTCCTATCGACGCGGGTACAATTGTTAGTTTAAACCCTGAAGATTTTGAATCAGTTACCGTATTAAAAGACGCATCTTCTACTTCAATTTATGGTTCAAGAGCGGCAAACGGTGTTATTTACATTACTTCTAAAAAAGGTAAAGTAAATACTTCTAAGATTACAGTTCAATCTCAATATGGTGTTTCAAACCTAGTTAAGCCAACGCTTGATTTGTTCAATAACTTTATGAGCACCAAGCAACTTACCGATTTTTGGGTGGCTACTCGTTTTCAAACGCCTGCTCAGGTTGCTTCTTTGTTAGCAACGTATAATGCTGATACCAAATGGTATCAACAGTACTACAAAGAAAATATTCCTACACAACAAATTGATTTAAATATCTCTGGTGGTGGTGGAAAAACAACTTACTATATCTCAGGTTCTGCATTTAAGCAAGAAGGTCTTACTTACCGTTCAGATTTTGAGCGTTATACCATGCGTGCTAACATTAACACCACCGTAAACAACTGGTTTAAATTAGGTGTTAACTTGTCTGGTGGTTATGATGAAAGACAAACAAACCCTTATGGTTCAAACCAATTAAACAGAGGTTTGTCATTACTACGTCAACCGTTTTACTCTGCATATGATGCTAATGGTGTTAAATACCCAGATATCATTCCAGGTGGTAACTTTTACAACCCTAATTATTTAGCGGATAAAATATTAAGTGTTGGTACTAACGTACAATTTAACCCAAGTGGTTTTATTCAAATCAATCCATTTGCTGGCTTTACTTTAAAGTCTCAAGCAGGTATGGAGTTTTATGATTACAGAGGTTCAAGCAAAACTTTACCTTCGTTTTTAGGTTCTCTAAACAATGGTAACGCTTCTGAATCATTTTCTAGAGGTACAACCAAAACAATTACCAATACTGCAGAGTATAGCTTTAAGTTTAAACAACGTAACAGCTTTACTTTACTTGCAGGTCAAGAATTTATTTCTAACAATTCTAACGGATTTAGTGGATCTTCTACAGGTCAAACTGATGACCGTTTGATGTTGGTTTCTGCTGGTCCTACAGGTTTTACAGCAGGATCATCTATGGATGAATATGCATTTGCTTCTTATTTTGGACGTTTAAACTATAATTTAGACTCTAAATATTTTGTAGACTTATCAGTTCGTAATGACCAATCATCTCGTTTTGGTAGAGCACTTAGAGGTGCTACTTTTTATTCTGCAGGTTTAATGTGGAAAGCTAAAAACGAAAAGTTTTTACAAAATGTAAAGTGGGTTGATAATTTAGTTGTTAAAGGAAGCATTGGTACCAGTGGTAACTCATCAATTGGTAACTACCAATCACTTGCAACAGTAGGTACTAACCTATACAACTCTACTCCAGGTTGGGGCGTGAGCTCTGCGGGTAACCCAGAATTATCTTGGGAAACACAAAGGCAAATTAACCTTGGTGTTCAAGCAACTGTATTTAACAAGCTTAACATTGATGTTGAATATTTTGAGCGTTTAACTTCAAGCATGCTAATTAGTGTTCCTTTCCCTTGGACTTCTGGTTTCTCATCTATTACTTCTAACGTAGGTAGCCTTAAAAACTCAGGTTTCAACGCAAACGTGAATTATGATTTCATCAAAAAGAAATCTTCTTTCTTAAATGTGTATGTGAACGTGGGTTATGTTGAGCAAAAAATTACCGAACTATTCCAAGGCAAGCAATACTGGATTATCCCTAATACCGGTGTTTGTTGGGCAGTTGGACAACCAGTATCTTACTTCTACCCAATTTGGGCAGGTGTAGACCCTGCTAATGGAGATGCAACTTGGTACCGTCCAAATGCTGATCCAAATAAGATTGTTGAAACAACAAAGTCTGCAACGACTAACGCATTTAACACTGCGGGTTTACAACAAAATACAGGTATCAAAAGATATGCTCCATTTAATGGTGGTTTTGGATTTAGTGCTGGTGTAAGGGAGTTTTCTGTAAGTGCAGATTTCTCTTACTCTAAGGGCAAATTCATGATCAACAACGACCGTTATTTCTTTGAAAATCCAAACCAATTTACTGGATATAACCAATCTAATACGGTACTTAACTACTGGAAACAACCAGGCGACAAAACAGTATTCCCTAGATATGGTGTTCAGTTTACACAGTTTGATTCAAGGTTAATTGAAGATGCATCATTTATGCGTTTAAAGGCCTTGACTTTTGCTTACGATTTTTCAAAAACTTTGTTGAACAAGCAAAAAGTTTTAACTGGGGCTAAGTTCTATGTTACCATGCGTAACATTTGGACATTGACAAATTATTCTGGTCCTGATCCTGAGGTTGATACCAACGTATCATTAGGTGCTAACCCTAACACAAGTCAAGTTGCTGTTGGATTAAATCTTTCGTTCTAAGCTTTACATAACCAGTTAAATGAAAATGAAAATGAAAAAATTATTAATAAAAAACATGGTCGCTTTTGCCGCTATCCTTACGTTAGGATCTTGCGAAAAAAGACTTGACCTTTATCCGTACAACAGTATTGAGCTGTCTCAATCATTCAAAACGGCTAAGGATGCAGCCACTTGGAACAATGGTTTATATTCCGATTTACGTGGTAGAGTGTATGGTTCTTATAACATCTCTCAAGATGTACAAGCAGACCAGTTAAACGCTACACTTGATTTTGGTAACAGAAATGGTAACCCGCACAGATGGGGAACTAGCTTTTTGTCTGATGATGGCGCTTTAAGCGGTCCTTGGCAGGGTTATTATTTTGGATTAAGAAATATCAATACTTGTATTGCGGGCTTTGAAAAAATCAAAACCAATACTGCAGCAGAAGCTACAGCATTAAACAAATACAAGGGTGATGCATACTTAGCGCGTGCTTATTATTATTCAGAATTGATTTTACGTTTTGCAAAACCTTATGATAGAGCAACAGCTGCTACCGATTTAGGTGTGCCATTGGTTTTAGAGTTTAACATCAATGCTAGACCAGCAAGAGCGACTGTGCAAAAAGTGTATGATCAGATTTTATCTGATATCGCTACTGCAAAATTAAACCTAGCGTCTTCGGCTGGAACCCCAGGTGCAACAAGATTTACAATTGATGTTGCTACTGCCCTAGAAGCGCGCGTACGTTTACACATGCAAGACTGGACAGGTGCTATGGCTGCAGCAAATACTATTATTTCAAGTAATAGATATCCGCTGTTAAATACCCTTACTAATTTAAATAACATGTGGACCAACGATTTGGCTACAGAAGTTATTTTCCAAGCTGCAGTTGTTAAGCAAACAGAGCAAGCAAACACCAACTCTATTTATTTAGGATTTAATGGTGCTACTGGTAAGTTTACACCGGATTTTATTCCAACTGTAGACTTTATCAATTTATATGCTGCATCTGATTTAAGAAGAAGTGTTTACTTAAAGCAACTTCCAGTGATTATACAGGGTGTTAACTACCCAACTATGTGGTGTGTTAATAAATTCCCTGGTAACCCGGCTTTATTTACCGGTGCATTTACCAACTACCAACACGCACCTAAAGTATTCCGTTCTGCAGAGCAGTTCTTGATTTATGCAGAAGCTGCTGCTAACGCAGGCGGTGCTAGTGAAGCACTTGCTTTATCTACACTAAACACACTTCGTACAGCAAGAGGTTTAACAGCTTTATCTGGTTTAACAGGTGCTGCTTTAATGACTGAAATCAGAAACGAAAGAACCAGAGAATTAGCTTTCGAAGGTTTCCGTTTATTTGATTTGAAGCGTTGGAAGTTAGGCTTTACTAGAGGTACACCTCAAAATTTAGGTGCTATCAATACTACGCCTGCTACAAACTACCACCAAATTAATGTAGCTGCTAGTAACCCTCAATTTGTATGGGGTATTCCTACCTATGAAATTAACATCAATACCAACCTCGTACAAAATCCAGGATGGTAATTGTTGAATACATCACATAAAAAAATGGCGCTCGATTTCGAGCGCCATTTTTTTTACCTCAAACTTTTTTATTTTAAAATAGCAGCTAAAGTTTTTTCTAAGTCTTCACCGCGTAAACTGCTCGCGATAATTTTCCCTGAAGGATCTACTAGCACATTAAATGGAATACCATCAAAACCATATAAAGGTACCATGCTAGATTCCCATTGTTTTAAATCACTCACGTGCTTCCAAGTTAAACCATCGACTTTAACCGCTTTAAGCCAGGCATCTTTGTCATTATCTAAAGACACGCCTAAAATGGTAAAGTTTTTATTTTTGAACTTGTTATATGCAGCTACTACATTTGGATTTTCTTTTCTGCAAGGTCCGCACCAACTGGCCCAAAAATCTACAAGTACATATTTACCTTTTAAAGAAGACAAAGAAAAGGGCTTGCCATCTGTACCTGGTAAATTAATTTCAGGTGCTTGCTTGTTTAATAGGGCATAGGCGTTGCTAGCGCTTGGTGCCGCTTGTTGAACGGTCATAAGTGCCTTAATTTTAGCAAGACCGGTATGTTCTTTAAACTTAACAGATGCCTTTTCTACCAGCTGTTTAACTGCTTCTTCAGGCATTGTTCTAGTAGCCATTCCAATCGCATAATAGATAGCCGCAGGACTTTTCGAATTATTGATAAATTCATTAACAAGATTATTGATAGACAAAAGTCCGTTGTCTCTATTTTTAGTTAGCACTTGAACTAAACTATCATTACCAGACTGTTGTTGAGCAGTTTCTAGTGCATTAAAATCGACCATTAAAGAAGAGTCTGATACACTGTATTTTGCAAATAAAGTTTGAAGGCTTTTGCTCGCTTCAGAATCTTCAATTTCATAGCTCCGGGGCTTATTGACATCGATGTTGATACGAATGCTCTTTTCATCATTGATCAGTAATACTTCGGGGCCTCTTTCCAAACTTAGCCTGTATAACCCTTCTTCTAATGCAGTGGCTCTTAACTCAAATTTACCATTTGCTTGAAGTGTTGCCGAGTCTAGTATTAAGGGCTCTGATCCTGCAAATGGAAGTTCTTGTAAGTAAATTTTTTGACTACCTCCATTACTAATTTTACCGCTAACCGTAAAGCCCCCGTATTTTTTTTCGGTACAGCCAAATAAAATAGTTACTGCAATTAGAGATATACTAATTGTTTTTTTCATGATTGATGTATTGGTTGAATAATTATTTATTTAATTTTTTCATCAGCATATCGCCGACTTTATTTGGATCTGCTTGCCCTTGACTTATTTTTTTTACGGCGCCAATAAATAAACCGATGAGCCCCTTTTTCCCCTTTTGGTATTCAATTACTTTGTCAGGCATACTAGCGATAGCAGCGTCTACCCATTTTTCTAGGGTGTCTGCATCATTCACTTGCAACACATTCAGTTCAGTAGCAATGGCTAAAACATCGGTTTTTTTTCCATCCGTAATTTGAGGCAATATTTTAGATGCTGCCACCGAAAAATTTAATTGACCTTCATCAATGAGTCTGATAAGATTCGCTAATGTAGTTGGTTGTAGTGCTAGTTTGTTATAATCTAGCCCTGCTTCATTTAAATAAGATTTAATGGGACCTAGCATCCAATTGGCTACCGATTTAAAATTGATAGTATGCTGAGCAGTAGCTTCAAAATAATGAACTGTTGCTAATGATTCACAAAGCTGAGCAGCATCGTAAGCGCTCAATTGAAACTGTGTCATTAATTTTTCTTCTACAGCAGCCGGTAAAATAGGTAGTCCTGTTTTTATTGCATCAATATAGGATTCACTTAAAACAAATGGGGCTAAATCAGGATCAGGAAAGTACCGGTAATCGTTTGCTTCTTCTTTATCACGTATTGCAAATGTGGTATCATTTGAAGCATCAAAGCTTCTAGTTTGTTGGGTTATAGTACCACCGGATTCAAGTATTTCAATGAGTCGGGTAATTTCAAATTCAATTGCTTTTTTTACATTTCGTATTGAATTCAAATTTTTCACCTCAACTCTAGTGCCTAATTTTTTTTCGCCTTTAAGTCGTACCGACACATTGGCGTCACATCTTAATGAACCTTCTTCCATGTTTCCATTACAAATGCCCAGCCACTGCACTAGTTTTCTGATTTCAGTTACATAGGCAAATGCTTCTTCGGCACTATATAAATCAGGCTCTGTAACAATTTCAATTAAAGGGGTGCCAGCTCTGTTCAAATCTATGAGGGTATGTGTAGGGTCAATATCGTGTATACTTTTTCCAGCGTCTTCTTCTAGGTGAATTCTATTTAATTGAACAAAGCGCTTTTGACCCTCTATCTTTATTTGAACTTTACCACCTGCGCAAATAGGAGTGGTATGTTGAGAAATTTGATAACCTTTAGGAAGGTCTGGGTAGAAATAATTTTTTCTGGCAAAGTAGTTTTCCTTGACAATGGAGGAGCCACATGCAAGGCCCATTTTAATGGCAAACTCAACTGCTTTTTTATTGGTTTTTGGAAGACTACCCGGATGTCCCATTGTAATGGGGCTAATTTGGGTGTTTGGAGAAGCGCCATATGTGGTGGCATCTGAGCAAAATAGCTTGCTGTTGGTAGCTAGCTGTGCATGTACTTCTAACCCGATAACTGCTTCATATTGTTTGCTTGAGGTCATCTCAAACAAAAATAAGATTAGTTACCGGGTTATCGTACAATTGATAAGCTTATATATTGGCCTTCTTTACTTTTTTTGGAATTTTAACAGTCACTTCTTTAGTCTTTCCGTCACGTGTTAACTTTAAGGTGATGGCATCGCCTGCTTTTAAATCACTCGCTTTTTCTTGAAGCGTAGCTACATCACATATAGATGAACCATCTACAGATGTAATGATATCATTTTTTACGATACCTGCTTTTGCAGCTGGAGAACCTTCTGTAACCTCTAATACTTTAGCACCAGAACCTTCTGTTAGATCTTCGATGCTGATTCCAATTTTTGGTCCCTCATTAAATGCAAGTGCAAATGTCTCGCCTAACTGACTCATGTCTAGTGGCATGCCTTTTGCAATTTTTAATTCGGTTACTTTGCCGTCTAATTTAGGAAGCGGGGCATTCATATCATCAGATTTGAACATCATCACTTTAGGCATGTTCGTAACTTTTGGAATACCAGTTACACCGCCCATCATTTCTGGTAAATTAACACCGTCAACAGGCTTGCCATTAATGGTTATTTTTCCATTTTCTACAATCACTGTCATTTTTTGCGGGCCACTCTCTTTTCCATGTATGATGGTGGTATCCATTGTTTTTACAATAACTACTTTTTTTTCTTCTTGTGCGTTAGCGGCTGATACTAGTAAGCAAGCTGCTGTAAATAATGAAATAATTTTATTCATTGTTTTGGTTGTTTTATTCTTTCAAAGATATTTTTTTGTCCTCTATTGAGGCCTAGTTTAACAAATTCTTTACAGTTTCAATCACTAGTGCAAGATTGCTAGGATCCTGTCCACCAGCGGTTGCTAGGCCTTTTTGTCCACCTCCACCACCTTTAATAAGCGGCGCAATGTGATCTTTAATAATTTTTTGTGCTTCTAATCCTTTGAGACCTTGTAAGGTATCATCCACTAAAACAGCAACAGATGCTTTCCCATCTACATTGGCGGCGAGTGTAACAAGTAAGTTTGTATAACTTGCTTGCAGCTCACTACATAATTTTTTAAGGCCATCTGGGTTACTAACTGAAACAACGGCGCCAATAAAATGTGTATCGCCAATGCGCGTTACTTTTGATTCTAATTCCTTTTTGATTCCAACAAGTGCTAAAGCCTCATAAGATTCAATGCGTTTTTTTAACAACTGCAAATCGGCAACCATTTGTTGGACTGCTTTAACAGGTTCCTTGGTATTTTTTACAAGTTCCTTAATGGTTTCTAGCTCCGCTAATGCTTCATTAACCTGTGTTGTAGCGCCTTCGCCGCACACAGCTTCAATACGTCTTACGCCAGCTGCTACCGCAGATTCGCTTCTTAATTTAAATAAACCAAGTGCGCCTGTTGCGCCAACATGCGTACCACCACATAGTTCAATAGAATAATTTGGATCCATGATAACAACCCTTACGGTATCACCATACTTTTCACCAAACAAAGCCATGGCACCTAGTGCTACTGCTTCATCTTTGGTCATCTCTTTGATGACTACCGGAATATTAGCTCTAATTTTTTCGTTGATGATGTCTTCGATTTGTTGTAATTCCTCGTCACTCACTTTTGCAAAATGCGAAAAGTCAAAACGAAGTTGTGCAGCATTTACAAGGCTACCTTTTTGTGCCACATGCGTGCCCAGTACCTGTCTTAAAGCGGCATGTAAGAGGTGTGTTGCACTATGATGTGCACAAATGCTTTTTCGAATATCTGTATTTACTTTGGCAACTACTGATCCTTCCAAGCTTTCAGGAATCTCAGTTGTAAAATGGATGATTAGGTTGTTTTCTTTTTTGGTATCGATTACATCGATGGTAGATCCTTCAAATTCTAGTACACCAATATCACCAACCTGTCCACCACTTTCGGCATAAAATGGTGTTGATTCTAAAACAATTTGATAGCCCGTATTTCCTTTGCTTGTTACTTTTCTGTACTTCGTAACAGTAGTCGTGCAAACTTTATCTGTGTAGCCAACAAATATTTGATGCTCATTATCATTTACAATAATCCAGTCTGCAGCATCTATTGCTGTTGCAGCTCTGCTTCTATTTTTTTGCTGCTGCATTTCTGCTTCAAAACCTTTTTCATCAACCGCTAAATTATTTTCTTGCGCAATTAAACGGGTAAGGTCTATTGGAAATCCGTAGGTGTCAAAAAGTTCAAATGCAGCTTTACCTTCAATCACTTTGCTATTAGAAGCCTTCATGAGTTCATCAATTCTTTTAAGTCCTTTATCTAGGGTTCTTAAAAATGCATCTTCTTCTTCTCTTACCACTTTTGTTACAAATTCTTCTTGTGCTGCAAGCTCAGGAAATACTTCAGAAAATTGAGCTGCTAAAACTGCCACAAGTTTAAAAAGTAATGGTTGCTTATAATCTAGGTAGGTATAATAATAACGTACAGCTCTTCGTAAAATACGTCTAATCACATATCCGGCACCAGTATTGGAAGGTAATTGTCCATCGGCAATGGTAAATGATATCGCTCTGATATGATCTGCTATTACCCTAAATGCTACGGCTTCTTTACTATCACTTCTGTCATAAATTTTTCCGGTGATTGTTGCTACTGTATTTATGGTGCCACTAAATACATCGGTATCGTAATTACTTTGTTTGCCTTGTAGCACGCGTACAAGACGTTCAAATCCCATACCGGTGTCTACGTGTTTTGCAGGAAGTGGTTCCAGTGTTCCGTCTTTTAAACGGTTGTATTGCATGAAAACATTGTTCCAAATTTCAATTACTTGCGGATGATCTTTGTTAACTAGATCTCTGCCTGGAATTAATTTTCTTTCTTCATCAGATCTGCAGTCTACATGAATTTCTGAACATGGTCCACAAGGACCTGTGTCTCCCATTTCCCAAAAATTATCTTTTTTATTTCCAAAAATAATTTTGTCTTCGTCTACTAATTTTTTCCATGCTTCAAGTGCAATGGTAGACATGGGTAGTCCTTCACTTGGATCGCCTTCAAATACAGAAACATACAAACGGTCTCTATCAATCTTGTACACTTCTGTAAGCAGCTCCCAACTCCATGCAATAGCTTCATCTTTAAAATAATCACCAAAGCTCCAATTGCCTAGCATTTCAAACATGGTGTGGTGGTAAGTATCAACACCCACTTCTTCAAGGTCATTGTGTTTTCCGCTCA
>CAMAQW010000051.1 GCA_945860335.1 Sediminibacterium ginsengisoli
AAAAAAGCCATTTCTATCGAAGAAAAACCAGCGCATCCAAAATCTAATTATGCCGTGCCTGGTTTATATTTTTATGACAATGACGTGGTAGAAATTGCTAAAAACATCGAACCTTCTGCTAGGGGTGAGTATGAAATTACCACCGTTAACAACGAATACCTCCAACGTGGCACTTTACAGGTGGGCATCATGAACCGTGGAACCGCTTGGCTCGATACAGGTACTTTTGACTCCTTAAGTGACGCCTGCGAATTTGTAAGGGTTATTGAAAAGCGCCAAAGCCAAAAAATAGGCTGTATTGAGGAGGTTGCCTTTAGAATGGGCTTTATTGACCGTGAACAGCTCTTAAAACTGGCTGCTAAATACGAGAAAAGTGGCTACGGACAGTACCTTAAAGGAATAAAACCTTAGCATTCGAACAAAACGGGGAACCTGTTGTTATTGGCTTTATGGATGCATTTACCATTAAAGATTTAGAGAACCTTTCTGGGATTAAAGCCCATACTATACGCATATGGGAACAGCGCTATCAATTCTTGAACCCTTCAAGAACGGATACCAATATTCGTTATTACACCAACGAAGAGCTTATTACGCTGTTAAATATTGCCCTACTTAATAAGTACGGGTACAAGATTTCCCACATTGATAAGATGAAACCCATCGAAATGAAAGAACGTATTCTTTCATTGACCCAATCGGAAGCACAGCTCGAAAGAATTGTGAATGAACTGATTGAGTGCATGGTGGATCTTCGTATCGAAGATTTTGAGTCGGTACTGGATTTTCAAATTACCAGCAAGGGTATCGAAAAAACCATCACACAAATTATATTCCCATTCCTCGAAAGAATAGGTATACTATGGGTTACAAGCCGCGTGAATCCTGCACAGGAGCACTTAGTAACCAATATTATTCGACAAAAACTAATTGTAGGTATCGAAAAAACCTCGCCTGCTTTGCAAGCTAATTCTACTGCCCTTTTATTCTTACCAGAAGGCGAGCACCATGAGCTGGGTATCTTATTTATGTATTATTTGCTTAAAGCACGTGGGGTAAAAGTGCTTTATTTGGGTGCTAATGTGCCAATTAAAGATGTGCTTTACGTTGCAGATTTAAAGACGCCAACCTTCGTTTACACCCACTTAACCTCGGTGGCAAACAATTTTAATTTCGAAAAGTTTTTGACAAGAGTAGGTGCTAACCTTCCAAAATACTCGGTTTTGGTATCTGGTTTATTGACCCAAACCTATAAAAAAGCGGTCCCAAGCAACGTAAATCTTAAACGTTCTTTACCGGAAGTGATGGATTATTTGAGCAAGATTGCCTAGTTAATTTTTCCAATTTTATTATAATATTTACGTAAGGAGCTGATAATCAGCTCCTTATTTGTTTAATAATTTTTATAAAAAATTAAACAAAATTGATTGCGGAATACTTTTCTTTGTTTAACTTTGATTTTATAAAATTAAACAAAATGTCTACTCCCGAATTTAACGAGCTCATCATCAACAACACTACATTTTTGAAGCCGTTTGCCTTCACGCTTACCCGTGACAACGAATCGGCTAAAGATTTGGTGCAGGAAACACTGTTTAGAGCATTAGCTAACCGGGACAAATACAATGTTGGAACCAATATTAAGGCTTGGTTGTATACGATCATGCGTAACATTTTTATCAATGATTACCGCAAAAAATCAAAACAATCAACAGTTTTTGATAATACACCCAACGATTTTTTGATTGACAACAACCAAACTTCTGTTAGTAACGAAGCCGTTGCTAAACTCAATTTAAAAGAAGTACAGGAGGCCATTCATAGCTTACCTATCATTTTCAAAAATCCTTTTTTATTATATTTTGATGGCTATAAGTATCACGAAATTGCTGATATGCTAAACGAGCCACTTGGTACCATCAAAAGTCGGATTCACTTTGCACGTAAGCTGCTAAAAAATCAGTTGCACCGCTACTAATTTTTATTTATTTTTATTGGACTTTGAAACAATCCGTAATTATTATTGGAAGCGGCTTTGCCGGCTTGTCTGCTGCGTCATTTATGGCAAAAGCAGGTTGGGATGTTACCGTTTTGGAAAAACATGAGCAGCCTGGCGGAAGAGCACGTAGGTATAAAGCGGCAGGCTTTACATTTGACATGGGTCCTAGTTGGTATTGGATGCCCGATGTTTTTGAACGTTATTTTAATCAGTTTAATAAGAAGGTTTCCGATTATTACAAGCTTATAAGACTCGATCCGTCCTACCGCGTATACTGGTCTGATGGTCCGGTAGATATTCCGGCCAATTACAATGAACTTAAAGCTTTATTTGAAAAAATTGAACCAGGTGCAGGTCATCAACTCGATTTATTTTTAGCAGAAGCGGCGTACAAATATGAAGTAGGTATTAACAAGCTCGTGCACAAGCCGGGTCAATCCGTTACCGAATTTTTAGATTGGGAACTCTTTAAAGGCGTTTTTAAACTTGATGTTTTTAATTCTATTAAAAAGCACGTTGCAAAACATTTTAAAAATCCAAAACTGCGTGAACTCATGGAGTTTCCGGTTTTGTTTTTAGGCGCTTTACCAGAGCATACACCTGCGCTTTATTCTCTTATGAATTACGCCGATATAAAGGGCGGTACATGGTATCCTAAAACTGGGATGTATAATATTGTTGAAGGCATGTATGATTTAGCGGTGTCGCTTGGCGTACAATTTAAATTTGAACACGAAGTCACTGCTATCGAAGTTGAAAATAAAATAGCCAAGCGTGTTTGCACGCGTAAAGGAAATTTTGAAGCAGATGTTATTATAGGCGGTGCCGATTATCACCACATCGAAACAGCGCTATTGCCTGCTGCTGCTAGGTCTTACAGTGCTGCTTACTGGGATTCTCGCGTTATGGCGCCTAGTTGTCTCCTTTTTTATATCGGGCTCAATAAAAAATTAACCGACGTTCAGCACCATACTTTATTTTTTGATACTTCATTTGATGTGCATGGTGCCGAAATTTATACGACAAAATCTTGGCCCACCGATCCACTTTTTTATATGAGTATCACTTCTGTAACAGATAATACATCGGCACCTGAAGGACATGAAAATATGTTTTTACTCATGCCAGTGGCAACGGGTTTAGCAGGAGATACAGAGGACGTTCGTGAAAAATATTTAGATCAAATGTTAACCCGCATCGAAAAGAGGCTCGGTCAATCCGTTAAGGATGCTATTGTTTATAAAAGGTCATTTGCGCAATCTGATTTTATATCAGATTATCATGCGTTTAAAGGCAATGCATACGGGCTTGCAAATACTTTACTGCAAACAGCTATTTTAAAACCAAGCTGTCGTAGTAAAAAGGTAAAAAATCTTTTTTATACGGGTCAGTTAACAGTGCCGGGTCCGGGCGTGCCGCCAAGTTTGATAAGTGGTGAAGTGGTGGCTGGACAAGTAGTAAAACATTATTCAACAAATAAAAACAAACAACTATGATGAACCTGTTTCATGAAGTGAGTCAGGATTGTAGTAGAATAACCACCGAAAAGTATAGCACTAGCTTTTCTTCGGCGATTAGATTGTTGCATAAAGACTTACGTACACCCATTTGTAATATTTATGGTTTTGTTCGTTTTGCGGATGAAATAGTAGATACTTTTCATGGTTACGATAAGGCCATGTTATTTGAAGAATTTAAAAAAGCAACCTACGATGCTATTGAAAGAGGCATTAGTTTAAATCCAATTTTACATAGTTTTCAAATGACCGTGAATCAGTATAAAATTGATCATGCACTCATTGATGCTTTTTTATACAGCATGGAACTTGATTTAGGAAAGCATACCTACGATAGAGCTGGTTACGAAACCTATATTTATGGCAGTGCCGAAGTGGTAGGTCTCATGTGTTTGTATATTTTTTGTGAAGGCAACCAGGCGCAGTATGATGCATTAAAGCCTGCTGCAAAAAGTTTAGGATCTGCATTTCAAAAAGTTAATTTCTTACGTGATGTAAAGGCCGATTTTGAAGGACTAGACCGTATGTATTTTCCGGATTGCGACTTTGCCAATTTTACACAGGCAGATAAATTAGCCATTGAGCAGGATATTCAAAAAGATTTTGATGAAGCGTATGCAGGTATTTTAAATTTACCCATCAAAGCAAGATTTGGTGTGTATGTTGCTTATAAATATTACCTCTCCTTGTTTAAAAAAATACAGCGTCTAGAGCCTGCGCATATTTTAGAGTCTCGTATCCGTATTCCAGATTATGGCAAGGCTTTTATACTTGCTAAAGCCGGCATCAGAAGTCAGTTAAATATTATGTAAAGCCCCCAACATGATAGAAGAAGTTGTGCTTGTAAACGAAAAGGATGAAGCGGTAGGCGCCATGGAAAAAATGGCGGCGCACGAGCAGGCGATACTTCATAGGGCATTTAGTGTTTTTGTTTTTAATACAGCCGGTGATGTATTAATGCAGCAGCGCGCGCATAGTAAATACCATAGCGGTGGGCTTTGGACCAATACTTGTTGTAGTCATCCAAGACCCGGTGAAGAAGTTGTAGCGGCGGCTTCCAGAAGGCTACAAGAAGAAATGGGTTTTACAACAAACCTTACTAAAGCCTTTGACTTTACCTATAAAGCAGTATTTGAAAACGGATTAACAGAGCATGAGTTTGATCATGTAATTTTAGGACAGTATGATGGTTTAGTAAATTTTAATCCAAACGAAGTCGCTGCATATGCATATATGACAGTGCAGGAATTAGAAAGGCAAATAAAGGAAACACCAGAACGTTTTACAGCTTGGTTTCATATCGCTTATCCAAAATTAAAAGCATGGATGGCAGATCCACTAAATAAAGTACATGAAGTCTAAAAAAGCAGTGATTATTGGATCTGGCATTGCAGGACTTGCGGCTAGTATTAGGTTGGTGGCGCAGGGGTATGAAGTGCATGTCTACGAAAAATCAGAAAAACCAGGAGGCAAGCTCGGTCACTTTTCTGAAGCAGGGTATCAGTTTGATACTGGCCCAAGCTTATTTACGCAACCACATCAATTAGAAGCGCTGCTAGCGCTAGTGGGCGAAAAACTATCCGATTATTTTACTTATCAAAAAATGCCTGTTTCTTGTCATTATTTTTATGAAGACGGAACGGTAATTCATGCTGCTGCAGATCCCGAATTGTTTGCTCAAGAAGCGCATCTAAAAACGGGCGAACCTGTTAGCAACATTAAAAATTATTTAGCGGCTTCCGAAAAATTATACACGCGTATCGGTCAAGTTTTTTTAGACCATTCGTTGCATAAATTTTCTACGCTCTTTAAGATTCCGCTCATGTCGGCGCTACGTGCATTTAAACTACCCTATGTAACAAGGTCAATGCATAAGCACAACGAAAAGGCTTTTTCTTCTAAAAAATTAGTGCAACTATTTAACAGGTATGCTACCTATAATGGAAGTAACCCTTATGTGGCACCTAGTATGCTTACATTAATTGCGCATCTAGAACATAATGAGGGAAGTTTTTATCCTTCGGGCGGTATGATTTCAATTACCAATGCACTTGTAGCAGTAGCAAAAAAGCATGGCGTTCAGTTTCATTTTAATAGTCCCGTTCAAAAAATTACAACATCCAATAATAAAGTAACGGGCGTGGTGGTAAATGATGCAGCAGTACCCGCTGATTTGGTTGTAAGTAACGCGGATGTTTATTTTACGTATCTCAATTTATTAGGCGAGCCGTCTAAGGCGCAACATATTTTAAAGCAGGAACGCAGCAGTAGTGCGTTAATTTTTTATTGGGGCATCAAAAAAGATTTTCCACAGCTTAGTTTGCACAATATTTTTTTTACAGAAAACTATGAGGCCGAGTTTGCGCATTTGTTTGAGGTAAAAATTCCATTTTCTGATCCTACTGTATACATTAATATAACATCGGTGTGTGAGCCAGGCATTCAGGCGCCAGCGGGTAAGCAAAACTGGTTTGTGATGGTGAATGTACCCGCAAACACTGGTCAAGATTGGACCGCCATTACAGCATCTGTAAAAAAACAAGTGCTTGCAAAACTAGAACGCATGTTGGGTGAGTCCATTGAGCCCTTAATTGAAACAGAAAAAATATTAGATCCTTTGTTGATTGAGGCAAAAACGGATTCTTATCAAGGGTCGTTGTATGGTACCAGTTCCAATGCGCCCATGGCAGCATTTTTACGTCATCCTAATTTTAGCAAGCAATATAAAGGTCTCTATTTTGTGGGTGGTAGTGTGCACCCTGGTGGTGGTATTCCGCTTTGTTTAAAAAGTGCAGAAATTATGAGTAATTTAGTGGCAAAAGACACTGTGCTATGAGGCTTTTTATAGAAAAATATAAACTTGCTATTTCTGTTTTTATAGCACTTCTTTTTCATGTCAGTGGCATGCTTGGTATTTTAGTTTCTGACCATGCAGCTTGGTTTGTTTCAAATACGCCACTCAACCTTTGGATCATGTTTGTGCTGCTGCTATGGAATCAACCCAGCTTATCCGCTAAATTTTGGTATTTTTTTATCGCTGCATTTGTTACGGGCATGCTCTCCGAAATAATAGGTGTAAACACAGGTTTGTTGTTTGGATCTTATTTTTATGGAAAGGCAATGGGTCCCGGACTCATGGACGTGCCTTTTACCATTGGTATGAACTGGTTTGTAGTTGTTTTTTGTGCCGGTACTGTTATGACAATATTGCACCGCTGGTTACAGCACCAGTTTTTAAAAGAAGGAGAAGGGGTCCCTAAACGCATAGAGAATTTGGCATTTGTAATTGATGCAGCCCTTGTCGCCGTTTTATTTGATTGGCTAATGGAGCCTGTTGCCGTAAAGCTTGGGTTTTGGACCTGGCTATCACTAGATATTCCGGTGTACAATTATGTATGTTGGTTTATTGTGAGCGCGGGTTTGCTGGTTTTATTTAGAAAATGGGAGCAACCTAAAGCCAACCCTTTTGCACTACATTTGTTATGTGTTCAAGTGCTGTTTTTTTTAACACTTCGAAATTATTTACCATGATTTATGTTTTTGTTGCTATAGGCGTTTTTTTGTTGATGGAACCCATTACTTGGGCTACCCATAAATATGTGATGCATGGCTTTTTATGGTATTTGCATGAAGATCACCACCAAAAAAGCGATGGCTTCTTTGAAAAAAACGATGCCTTCTTTTTAATATTTGCCATTCCAAGTTGGCTTTGTATTATGCTCGGTAGTATGGCGCAAAATTACTGGTCGGTGGGTATTGGTGCAGGCATTGCTATGTATGGGTTTGCTTATTTTTTAGTGCACGAAATTATTATACATCAGCGTTTTAAACTGTTTACCAGGTCTAATAATAAATACATCAAAGCCATTAGGTGGGCGCATAAAATGCACCATAAGCACCTTGGTAAAGAGGATGGCGAAAGTTTTGGTATGCTACTTGTTGCCAAAAAATACTGGGACAAAGTACGCAAAGACGAAGCCCTTCAAAATCAAGCATAGGCTTTTTTGAAATCACAGTACGATTATATCATTACAGGTGCCGGACTTGCGGGTTTAAGTTTACTTATGCGCATGATGCAACATCCGTTTTTTGATACTGCTCAAATTTTGGTGATTGATGCAGCTCAAAAAAATACCAATGACCGAACCTGGTGTTTTTGGGAAAAAGAACCAGACATTTTTGAACCCATCGTAATCAAAAAATGGGATCATGTTTCTTTTATTGCCCCCTCTTATAAAAGCGAATTGAACTTATCGCCCTTTGTTTATAAAATGATTAGAGGGATTGATTTGTATACGCACGTATTATCACTGGCTGCCAGTAAATCAAATATTACTTTTTGTACAGAACGGGTATTGTCGGTTCAAAATACGCAAACTGGTGCTAGGGTTCAGCTCAAAAATCAAACACTTACTGCCAACAAAGTTTTTAATAGCATTTTATTTGAACCGGTAAATGTGCTGGCGCAAAAGTCTTCTGATTATTTTTTATGGCAGCATTTTAAAGGCTATGAAATAAAAACAGAAACTCCTGTTTTTAATGATGGGGTGGCCACACTCATGGATTTTACCGTAGATCAATCAAACGGCACTACGTTTATGTATGTAATGCCTACTTCCAGTACTACCGCACTTGTTGAATATACGTTGTTTACAGAAAATTTATTAGCAGACAAGGATTACAACGAAGCCATACAGGCCTATATTCAAAAAACATATGGCGCCGTGGTATATAGTATAACACATCAAGAATTTGGTCAAATACCTATGACTAATTTTTGTTTTTCGGGTGGTGCTGGAAACATCATTAACATGGGTGTTGCTGGTGGTCAGGTAAAAGGAAGCAGTGGTTATGCGTTTCATTTTATTCAAGAAAAAACAAAAGCGATTATAGCTGATGTAGTTGCACAAAAAAATCCATTAAGGACGCCCAGTTTTTCACAAAAAAAGTTTGGCTTATACGACGCCGTATTACTTAGGGTATTACAAGACAAAAAATTAGATGGCGCTACTATTTTTACTCAAATATTTTCTAAAAATCCGCCAGACCGGGTATTTCGTTTTTTAAATAACGAATCTTCACTAATTGATGATTTGTACATAATGGCATCTGTGCCTACACATATTTTTTTACCAGCCGCACTGTATGCTTTACTGGGTGTAAAGCGGCGGCGAGGCCTTAATTAATACGGGTGGGTATTTGCAATTGATTTATTTTTGCTGCCCACCTTGCAATTGGCCTCGTAGTACAATGGATAGTATAAGAGTTTCCGAAGCTCCAGATTCAGGTTCGATTCCTGACGAGGCCACTAACAATCTTTTCTTTTTCTTCTATTTTTTGCCACTAATTAAGTAATATTAAGGACTCAATTTTAGTTCATTCATACTTATTTGTTGTATGTTATTATTAGGAATAGATCTTGGCACTTCTTCTGTAAAAGTTTCTGTACTGGACGCTAGTAATGGAAATGTAATAGCAAGCGCGCAATACCCCGAAACCGAGGCTGCCATTATTTCCCATCATCCCGGTTGGGCGGAGCAGTCACCCAATCAGTGGTGGCATGATGTTAAGGCTGCTATTTTAAAATTACATGCTACAGAAGCCTATAAGCCTTCTGATATTGGTGCCATTGGCATTGCTTATCAGATGCATGGACTCGTGCTTGTAGATAGTAATCAAAACGTAATTAGAGATAGCATTATTTGGTGTGACAATAGAGCGGTAGCGTTAGGGGAAAAAGCATTTGAAACTATCGGTAACAATTACTGCTTAACGCATTTATTAAATTCTCCAGGAAATTTTACGGCATCAAAACTTGCTTGGGTGAAACAAAATGAATCTGAACATTATGCCAGGATACATAAAATGATGCTCCCCGGCGATTTTATTGCCATGAAATTAACCGGAGAAATTACCACCACTATCGCTGCATTATCGGAAGGCATGTTTTGGGATTTTAAAAACAATTGTTTGTCTGAGGCAGTTATGAATTATTACGGCCTCAATGCAATGCATATACCTGCTATCAAAAATGTATTTGATACACACGGATATGTAACTGAACATATTGCCAGTGAACTTGGCATTCCAAAAGGAATTTCGGTAACCTATAAAGCAGGGGATCAACAAAACAATGCACTTTCATTAAACGTATTAAATTCTGGCGAAGTAGCTGCCACTGCTGGTACGTCAGCAGTGATATATGCAGTATCAGATAGTTTGCAAGCCGATACTGCGTCTAGGGTTAATTCATTTGCGCACGTCAATCACACACAGGAGCATAATAGCATCGGTGTTTTATTATGTATTAATGGTGCAGGCATTTCAAATAGTTGGATCAAAAATAAATTGGGTGCAAGTAGTTACGAAGAGATGAATGCCCTTGCTGCATCTGTTGCTCCTGGATCTGATGGTGTATCGGTGCTTCCCTTTGGGAATGGGTCAGAACGTATGCTCCACAATAAAAATATTGGCGCACATATTACGGGGTTCGATTTTAATAGACACGGCGCGGCGCATTTATTTCGTGCAGTTCAGGAAGGTGTTGTGTTTGCTATGCAATATGGTTTTAAAGTGCTGCAGCAAAACGGTGTGCAGCCAACAGTTATTAGAGCAGGTAAAGCCAATATGTTTTTGAGTGATGTTTTTGTAGACTGTTTTGTAAATACATTAGGGGTGCCGTTAGAGCTGTATCATACCGATGGAAGTAAGGGTGCTGCTTTTGGAGCTGGCTATGGCGCTAAAGTATATGCTACAATTGAGGAAGCTTTTGTTAATAGCAAGCCACTTAATATTATTGAGCCCTCCGGAACCAATTCATATGCAGCAGCTTATGAAAAATGGGAACAACAATTGGCACTTCAAATCAAAAACAATCAATAAATTTAAAGTATTAAAACATAACGTATGTCAGTAGTATTAGGATCTAAAGAATTTTTTAAAGGAATTGAAAAAATAAAATACGAAGGAACTGCTTCGCATAATCCACTTGCATTTAGATGGTACAACGAAAATCAAGTAGTGGCAGGCAAAACCATGAAAGAGCATTTTAGATTTGCTTGTGCATACTGGCATAGCTTTTGTGGTTCTGGTGCCGATCCTTTTGGTGAACCAACCCATTTGTTTGAGTGGGATACAAAATCTGATCCAATCGAAAGAGCAAAAGACAAAGCAGATGCTGCATTTGA
>CAMAQW010000052.1 GCA_945860335.1 Sediminibacterium ginsengisoli
CCCTTAGGAACCATTTTTATGACTGGTACAATCATTTCTTCTAAACTTATCCCCCCATGTTGAAAAGTATTTTTATAATAGCCTACAAAGTGGTTGTAATTATTGGGATAACATAAAAATCCATCTTCCTTTGCAAACACATAACTAGAATTTACAGTGGGTACCGGAAGCCCTGCTTTTGTAGGATCTTTAAATGCTAAAACATCTTTTGCATCATAGTCTAAATTGCGGCCATGCTTGTAGCGTAAATTAGCCGTGGTTTGTTTGTCACCTACAATTTTATTAGGGGTATTTACACGCACACTTCCATGGTCTGTGGCGAGTACAATTTTAATTTTTTTATCGGCAATTTTTTTAAGCGCTTGAAATAAGGGACTATGTTCAAACCAGCTTTTGGTAAGGCTTCGGTAACTAGACTCATCACTAGCCAGTTCTTTTAAAACTTCCATTTCAGTTCTAGCATGACTTAGCATGTCCACAAAATTGTATACAATTACACTGAGGTCGTTTTGCAATAAATTGTGCATGTTAGCAAGCAGCTGTTGGGCATCGGCATGATTCACAATTTTATGATAGCCTACGCGCAAATCATCTTTTTTTAATTTCGTAAGATGTGCCCGCATAAATGTTTCTTCATGCAAATTTTTACTCCCTTCATCATCGTCATTTTTCCACGCTTCTTTAAACTTTTTTTCGATGTCTATTGGAAGCATCCCGGAAAAAATAGCATTTCTACAATAATGGGTAGCGGTAGGTAAAATGGAGTAAAAAGTATCTTCCTCGAGTACCCTAAAATATTCTTGAAAAATAGGTTGGATTGCTTTCCACTGGTCAAAACGTAAATTATCAATTAAAATAAAAAAAGTACTCGTTCCTTTCTCTACATGCGGTAGTACTTTAAACTGCAAAAGTTGATGGCTCATAATGGGTGCATGAGCTGCACCTGGCGCTACCCAGCTCTCATAATTTTTGCTGATGTATTTAAAAAACGCGGCGTTGGCTTCTTTTTTTTGTGCTTGTAAAATTTCACGCATTTCTGGACTATCCGATTTCTCCATTTCAAGTTCCCAGTACACCAGTTTTTTATAAATTTCCATCCACTCATGAAAGTCCGGATTTTCCTGAAGCTGCATAAATAGTTTGGTAAACTCTTGTTGGTAGGCGGCCGTGGTACTTGCAGCAACCAGGTCTTTTTTGTCCATTATTTTTTTAAGACTCAGGAGAACCTGATTGGGATTCACGGGCTTAATCAGGTAATCGCTAATTTGCCTTCCAATGGCCTCATTCATGAGGTTTTCAGTTTCGTTTTTTGTAATGAGTACCACAGGTAAATGCGGGTGGTCTATTTTAATGCGGCTCAGGGTTTCAAGGCCACTAATACCAGGCATGGTTTCGTCTAAAAGAACCACGTCAATGGCATTTGATTCCAAATATTCTATGGCGTCATATCCATTGGTAAACGTAACTACTTCATAACCCTTTTGTGTTAAAAAGATTTGTTGTGATTGCAAGCTATCTACTTCATCATCAACCCATAAGATCCTTCCTAATTGCATCAATTGTAGGTATTTAGTTAAAAAACGCTCCGTAAATCTATTTCATTCTTTGCTATCGAACTTCTATTTGTATTTTCGCAGCAGCCATTAAGTGGCGGTTTAACAATTTAACAACAGGCATGGTAGCACCAAAAAGAAAAATCATCAACGATCCGGTGTACGGATTTATCACCATCAATCACCCCCTGATTTTTTCAATTCTGGCCCATCCTTATTACCAAAGATTAAGAAGGATTACACAAATGGCCATGGGTCAACTGGTGTATCCGGGCGCCGTGCATACCAGATTTCATCATTCATTAGGCGCTTACCATTTAATGGGAAACGCAGTCAATGAATTAAGAAGCAAAGGCACTGAAATTACCGAAGAAGAAGAGATCGCAGTGAAGGCTGCTATTTTATTACATGATATTGGACATGGGCCTTATTCGCATGCGCTCGAACATGTGGTTGTAAAAGGCGTACACCACGAAGCACTCTCGCTTCAAATTATGCACGAAATGAACGCGGCATTTGATGGTCAACTCACCCTTGCCATACAAATTTTTACGGGCGCTTACCATAAACCTTTTTTACACCAACTCATTAGTGGACAGCTCGACGTAGACCGTATGGACTACCTCAGTAGAGATAGCTTTTTTTGTGGCGTGAGCGAAGGCGTAATTGGTTACGACCGAATTTTAAAAATGCTCGTCGTGGTAGATGGTCAACTCATGATTGAAGAAAAAGGAATTTATTCGGTCGAAAAATTTTTAGTGGCCCGCCGTCAAATGTACTGGCAAGTATACCTGCATAAAACAGTTTTATCTGCCGAAAAAATGATGGTTAAAATTTTAGAACGTGCGCGCAGTTTGTATACAAGTTCCGATCCTGCCATGCAAACACAGTCGGCACTGGATTATTTTTTAGGTGCATTTACTGGTGTTATGGATTCATTTGCACTAGCCCAGTTTTGCGCGTTAGATGACCATGATATTATGCATGCCATAAAGCGTTGGAGTGCACATCCAGACAAGGTTTTGTCACTTTTATGTAGCCGTTTTTTAACACGTAAACTATACAAAACAACCATTCAATCGGAACCTTTTTTAGCCGCAACTATTGCCGCTAAACAAAAAGAAAGTGTCGACGCATTTGAATTAGACCCTTCCGAGGTTGACTATGTTTGTTTCACCGGAGAAGCCACCAATACACTCTACCAAACCAAAGACGAACGCATTAATATTTTATTTAAAGATGGAAGCATCAAAGACATTTCATTAATTGACAATGCCCTGATCCATCAAAATTTATCTGCGGCTGTCAAAAAAAATTACATTTGTCAACTACTATAATTTTCTAGTATGCAATTTACTGCGCAACAAATCGCTTTAATCGTTTCAGGTACCATCGAAGGTAATCCAGACACCACTGTAAGTTCATTTGGAAAAATAGAAGAAGCCACAGCTGGGCAACTTTCTTTTTTAGCCAACCCTAAATACAACGACTATTTATACACCACAAAAGCGTCGCTTATTATTGTAAGTGAAAGCTTGCAATTACAAAAGAACATAACTGCAACCCTGATTCGTGTAAAAGATGCATATACTGCATTTGCGACCCTTTTAACAACCTACCAAAATTTAAAAGCACAACAAAAAAAGGGGATTGAAACACCAAGCCATATTGCTTCAACGGCCACACTTGGCGACGATATTTATATTGGCGCATTTGCATACGTTGGTGAAAAAGTAAACATTGGCAATAACACCAAAATTTATCCGGGCGTTTACATAGCAGAAAATGTGCGCATTGGAAATAATACCACCATTCATGCGGGTGTAAAAATTTATGAAGATTGCGTGATTGGAAATGACGTGATTATTCATGCAGGAACTGTTATTGGAAGTGATGGCTTTGGCTTTGCACCTCAACCCGATGGGAGCTACCAAAAAGTACCTCAAATAGGTAATGTAATTATTGAAGACCAGGTAGAAATTGGGGCAAACACCACCATTGATAGGGCCACCATGGGTTCCACTATCATTAAAAAGGGCGTAAAACTCGATAACCTCATTCAAATAGCCCATAATGTAGAAATAGGAAGCCAAACAGTGATTGCCGCTCAAACCGGCATAAGTGGTAGCACCAAACTGGGCCAAAAAATCATGATTGGCGGTCAGGCAGGCATTGCCGGACACTTAACCATTGCAGATGGGGTTAAAATAGCCGGCGGGGCTGGCGTCACCAAAAACCTAGAGGGCGAAGGAAAATCATACGCAGGCTTCCCGGCCGAAGACGCCAAACAGTCATTAAAAACCCAGGTTTACACCAGACAACTCCCAGAATTGGAAAAAAGGGTTAAAGAATTGGAAAAATTAGTGGCAGAATTGGTTCAAAAAGAGCCTAAATAGACCAAAACAGTGGTTTAACCACCCATAAATCATATTTTTGTGTTAGATTTTTCGAATTTAACACTCTAGCATGGATCAACATTTTAACCCAGACAAGCAACATACCCTAGCAAGCTCTATTGGTATCAGCGGAACTGGATTACATACAGGCGCACTTGTAGACATGACCCTTAAACCTGCCAACCCAGGTTTTGGATTCCAATTTCAAAGAACCGACCTAGCAGGGGAGCCCATTATCAAGGCCGACTGTGATTTGGTAACAGACACAAGCCGTGGTACCACCCTTCAAGTTGGAGATGCAAAAATTAGCACGGTAGAACACATTTTAGCAGCACTTGTGGGCATGGGTGTAGACAATGTACTCATCCAAGTAAATGGTCCAGAGATTCCAATTATAGATGGTAGCTCAGCTCCCTTTATTGAGCTTATTGATCAAGCGGGTGTACTAGAACAAGATGCAACCAAACAGTGGTATAGCATTGATGAAAATATTTTTCATTACGACGAAGAGAAGCGGGTAGAAATGGTTTTATTACCGGCACTTGATTATCAAATTACAACACTTATCGATTTTAATAGTCCGGTATTAGGAACACAACACGCAGGCTTAAAAACCATCAAAGATTTTAGAACTGAAATTGCACCTTGCCGTACCTTTTGTTTTTTACACGAGCTAGAAGCCTTACTAGACAACGATTTAATCAAAGGTGGCGATATCAACAACGCCATTGTAGTAGTAGACAGGCCAGTAACAGATAATGAAATGTCGAGGCTTGCAAAAGTATTCAAGCGCGAAAAAATTGAAGTCAAAAGCGAAGGCTATTTAAATAATTTAGAACTCCGTTTTCCAAACGAACCTGCAAGACACAAACTACTTGATATTGTTGGTGATTTAGCACTCATTGGTTATCCAATTAAAGGAAGAATCATTGCCAACAGACCTGGCCATAGCAGTAACGTTGCTTTTGCTAAAAAAATAAAACAGTACATCAAAAAAAATAAACACGTTAAAGATGTGCCAGTTTATGACCCAACTATTCCGCCCGTATTATCACTGGTACAAATAGAAAAAACACTACCCCACAGACATCCATTTTTACTGGTAGATAAAATCATTGAATTAACAGATACACACATCGTAGGCGTAAAAAATGTTTCTTTCAACGAATGGTTTTTTCCGGGTCACTTTCCGGGCAACCCAGTAATGCCAGGTGTATTACAAATTGAAGCACTTGCACAAACAGGTGGTATCTTATGCATTAACTCTATGCCGGAAGGACAATATGATACTTACTTTTTAAAAATAGACAATTGTAAATTCAAACAAATGGTAAGACCAGGTGATACGATGGTTTTAAAACTTGAATTTATAAATCCGATCAGAAGGGGCATCTGCGAAATGCGCGGTACTGTTTACGTTGGCGGCAAAGTAGCCACAGAAGCAGACCTTGTAGCGCAAGTCGTTAAAAGATCCTAAGCACTTTAAATCAATCAAATGACGCATCCGTATACTTACATAGACCCCAATGCAAAAGTAGCACCCAACGCAAAAATTGATCCATTCACCGTTATCCACGGTGATGTTCAAATTGGAGAAGGCACATGGATTGGCAGCAACGTAACCATCATGGATGGAACACGTATTGGAAAAAATTGTAGAATATTCCCTGGCGCCGTATTAGGTGCCGTTCCTCAAGATTTAAAATTTGACGGCGAAAAAACAACCGTAGAAATTGGAGACAACACCACCATTCGTGAATTTGTAACCATCAACAGAGGTACCACCGATCGTTGGAAAACTAAAGTGGGAAATAACTGCTTAATTATGGCGTATTCGCACGTTGCACACGATTGCGTTATTGGCGATAACTGTATTTTAAGTAACAGCGTTCAATTAGCGGGCCACGTTGTACTTGGTGATTGGGTTTGGATTGCAGGCGTGAGTGCGGTGCACCAGTTTGTAACCATTGGCCAGCATTCTTACATTGCAGGAGGTAGCCTTGTAAGTAAAGATGTACCCCCTTATATTAAAGCAGTGCGCAATCCTTTAAGTTACGGTGGCGTAAACAGTGTAGGTTTAAAACGCAGAGGTTTTGAACTAGAGCGCATCAATCATATTTTAGATCTCTACCGTATTATTTTTAACAAAGGACTTAATACTACGCAAGCGCTAGAATTTATTGAAGAAGAATTGCCAGCTAGTGATGAGCGCGATGAAATTGTAACTTTTATTAGAGAAAGCGGACGCGGTATTATTAAAAGATTTGTAAAAGGCGCAAGCGAAGAAGACTAATACCATGCACATCCAACTCGAGCAAACAGGTAAAAAATACAATCGGGAATGGATTTTTCGCGGACTCTCCTATACGTTTACAGCAGGTAAAAAATATGCTATTACGGGACCCAATGGTTCCGGTAAAAGCACACTGCTACAAACAATTGCTGGTAGCACCGTTTTATCGGAAGGAAACATCAAATACAGCACAGCTGGACAAGAACTAGCACCTGAAAATGCTTTTAAGAACCTTAGTATTTGTGCTCCTTACCTAACACTCATCGAAGAAATGACGGCACTGGAATTTTTAGCTTTTCATGAAAGCTTTAAATCATTTATGCCCGGTATAACACCCAGCCATATTTTAGAAATCATAGAACTAACATCTGCAGCCAATAAGCAAATCAGGTATTTTTCAAGTGGTATGAAACAGCGTATAAAATTAGCACAAGCTATTTTTTCAGATGTACCTGTTTTATTTTTAGATGAGCCTTGTACCAATTTAGATGAAACGGGATATACCCTTTACCAATCACTCATTCAAAACTATGCATCCCAAAAACTAGTTATAGTAAGCAGTAATGACAAAGCAGAATATCATTTTTGCGAACAAGTGATTGATATTAAAAACTATAAATAAGCATGAACCCTAACATCGAAGCGCTCTACCAAATTTCAGGTAAAAGTGAAAGAACCATTCTCGGACTCATGAGCGGCACTTCTTTGGATGGACTTGATATTGCTGTTTGTACATTTTTAGGTAGCGGTACGCATACCAAACTTAATGTTACCCATTATACCACCATACCCTACACCGAAGATTTTAAAGCTGCCGTTCGAAAAATTTTTTCTATTAGAGCTGTCGATTTAGAAGCCGTAACGCTCCTGAATGCACATATAGCAAGGGTTCACGCTACTATGGTTTTATCGGCACTTGATAACTGGAAGCTTAGCACCTCAAGTATCGATGCAATAGCAAGCCATGGGCAAACCATTTACCATGCACCAAAATTTTTGCATCCTACAACTAATTACGGTAATGCTACATTACAAATTGGAGATGGCGATATAATCAGCACCGCAACGGGCATTATTACCATTAGTGATTTTAGACAAAAACATATTGCAGCTGGTGGTGAAGGCGCACCGCTGGCTTTATTTGGTGATACTATTTTATTTGCGAGTGAAACTGAAAATAGAGTTTTATTAAATATGGGCGGCATCGCTAATTTTACTTATTTACCTGCCGGACAAACCACAGAAATTATTAGCACAGACGTTGGACCAGCTAACACACTTATTGATAGTTATGTGAAAGCAAACTATCCTGGCCTTAGCTTCGATGCAAACGGGGACATTGCAAGCACTGGTAATATCAACGAGGGCTTTGTAAACGAAGTATTAGCGCATCCGTTTTTTAATGCTGCGTTTCCTAAAACAGTTGGACCCGAATTATTTAACCTAGATTTTATTGCAAATGCTTTAAAAACTGCGGGCATAGTTTCAATGGCGCATCAAGACATGGTGGCTTCACTCAGTTATATTACCGCTCGGGTAATTGCTGATGGTATACATAAAGTGGTAGGAGACGCTAATCTTGAATTAGTTATTTATGCAAGTGGTGGAGGTATTCATAACGCATATATTATGGAGCAGTTAAAAATCATGTGTCCAAATGCTTCTTTTAAAAACCTAGATACACTCGGCGTTCATCCTGACGCCAAAGAAGCCGTACTATTTGCAGTTTTAGCCAACGAAGCGCTTGCAGGATCACCTACACTTAGCATGGGAAAAATTAGCTTCCCACAGTAAAATTATCTGCGTTACGGTAGGCATTAATAAGTGCAATTTCTCCTTCTTTTCCGCCACCCGCTTTACCATGTTCCATGCCATAAATGCCTCTGAAACCCTTGTTATGTATATGTTTGAAGATATTCTGGTAATTCATTTCGCCGGTACCAGGTTCGTTACGTCCCGGATTGTCACCTATTTGGAAGTAGGCGGTTTCATCCCAGCATAAATTAATATTGGCGATAATATTCCCTTCATTTCTTTGCATGTGGTACATGTCAAATAAAATTTTACAAGATGGACTATTCACCGCTTTACAAATAGAATAGGTTTGATCGGTATGGCGTAAAAATAAATCAGGTGTATCGCTTAGTGGCTCTAACACCATAATTAAATGATGCTTCTCTAAAATTTCTGCACCATAACGTAAAGATTCAATCACCCTTGCCGTTTGTATACCCATGGGAAGTTTGCGATCAAAATTACCAGGTACTACCGTCATCCATTTGGCACCACAACGCTTGGCTACTTCAACCGAATCTTTACAGTATTTGATAAATTTTTCGCGCCACTGCTTATCGCCACTTGTTAAAGAAGTTTGAAGCGGCCAATTATCATAAGCAATCACAAACACACCCATACGCATGTTTAAGCTAGCAAGGGTGTCACCAATTTTTTGTTGCATGGCAGGTGTGCGTGACATCATACCATTGTCTTCGATAGATCTAAATCCAACACTATGCGCAAATTTAATTTGCTCAATAAAATCAGGACCTGCGTGCGCACTAAACATACCATCATGAAAAGCATAATCTGCGGTAAATGGTTTTGATTCCAACAATTGTGGGGCAGTAGCTGAAGCCTTACTCACAAATGGTAATGAACCTGCAGCAAGTGCAGCACCAGATAAAATATTTTTCTTCAAAAAATTTCTTCTTTCCATGATGATCGATCAAAAGGATTAACGCCTGCTGGCAATCAGTAAATTAAGGTCCGTGTATTTTAAATCAAATTTTTGACTGATATAAAAATCGGTTAAAGCGCCTTTAAATAAATAGATCCCCTCTCTCACATTTACATCATGCCAAAGCATTTCATCCAGTCCGCCCTCGTCACTAATGGTGAGCATGAGTGGCATGAGTACATTGCTAATGGCCTGACTCGCCGTTCTAGCAAAACCAGATGGAATATTAGGTACCCCATAATGAATCACACCATGCTTTACAAAAGTTGGTTTTTCATGACTTGTAAGTTCACTGGTTTCAAAACAACCGCCTCGATCAATGGCTACATCAATAATGATACTTCCTGGCCTCATGGCTGCTACCATTTCTTCGGTAACAACAACCGGCGCTCTACCATATTCATTGCTGAGTGCACCCACCGCAACTTCACATGTTTTTAATTGCTTGGCTAAAATTTTAGGCTCTAACACAGAAGTCCAAACGCGTTGACCTAAATTATTTTGTAGTTGCTTAAGCTTGTAAATATCATTGTCAAATACTTTTACAGATGCGCCTAATGCAAGTGCATTACGAGTTGCACTTTCACCAACAATACCAGCACCTACTATAACTACTTTAGTTGGCGGAATACCACTAATACCTCCTAGTAGCACGCCTTTACCTTTATTAAAACTACTTAGGTATTGTGCGGCAATAAGCATCACGGCACTACCCGCTATTTCACTCATACTGCGCACAATCGGATAGGTACCACTAGCGTCTTTAAAGTTTTCAAAACTTAAAGCCGTAATTTTTTTCTCCATCATTTTTTGAATATCCGCTTGTTGGAGTGCAGAATAATGGATGGGAGAAATAATTATTTGATTGAGTTGTAATAAGGGTAAATCTTCAGAAACAATGGGCGCACTTTTTACAAGAATCGGGCACTTATAAATTTCATGTCTGTCAAAAACAATTCTGGCACCGGCTTCGCTATAATCTGCATCGGAGTAATGACTTCCCTCGCCCGCTAAATGTTCAATAGAAACTTCGTTGCCATTGGAAACCAAAACACCAACGGCTTCTGGCGAAAGGGCAATTCGGTTTTCTTGAAACGCCGTTTCTTTTGGAATACCAATATGCAGTTTAGCACCAAGTGGTTTAATATCTAATGTTTCTTCGAGGGTTTCGTATAAAAAAGAAGTAGAAATAGTGGGTTTACTAGTAGCCATAATGATTTGTATTTGCTAGTATCTAGCTGGGTTACTTATAAAGTTAAGATTTTACACGAGAATAAATATGTCTCGTTTTTTCATCTATGCGTGATAATCTAATTTCAAATACAGGGCCTACCAAAAGGTCCGGAACATTTTCGGGCCACTCAATCAAACAAGTATCACCACTGTGCAAATGCTCATCTATGCCGGCCCTAACAGCCTCCTCAAGAGATCCTAAGCGGTACCAATCCATATGAAATAGGGAGCCTCCCTCATACAGATACTCATTCACTAGGGCAAAAGTTGGACTGCTTACCGCGTCCTCAACACCAAGCATTGTACAAAGCGCATGAATAAACGTGGTTTTACCTGTACCCATCGCTGCATAAAAGGCCCAAATTGGGATGTCCTTTCCTTCGGCCCAAGCGGCTGTAACCACTTCCTGTATTTGGTCTAAGGTGAAATTTTGCTCCATCAAACAAATATACAAACAAAGGCCTCC
>CAMAQW010000053.1 GCA_945860335.1 Sediminibacterium ginsengisoli
AAGAAGGTATTGCTAAACGAATTGCCAAAGAAGTAAAAAATAATACTTACGTTAATTTAGGCATTGGCATCCCTACCCTAGTGGCCAACTATTTACACGAAGGCATCAACGTATGTTTTCAAAGTGAAAACGGCCTGTTGGGTGTTGGCCCTTTTCCAAAAGAATTTGCTGTAGACCCTGACACCATCAATGCTGGTAAGCAAACCATAACAGCGCTTCCGGGTGCTAGTTCATTTGATTCTGCCATGAGCTTTGGTATGATTCATTCAAAAAAAATTGACTTAACCATACTTGGTGCGATGGAAGTTTCTGAAAACGGAGATATTGCCAACTGGAAAATTCCGGGTAAAATGGTCAAAGGGATGGGTGGTGCCATGGATCTTGTTGCTTCTGCAAAACATATTATTGTTGCCATGCAACACGTTAATAAAGCAGGGGAAAGTAAACTTCTTGCCAAATGTGATTTGCCTCTTACTGGAAAAAACTGCGTTAAACGAATTGTGACCGAATTAGCTGTTATTGATATTGCACCAGAAGGCGGATTTGTACTAATCGAAAGAGCACCTGGCGTATCAATTGAGCAAATAAAAAATGCCACTGCTGGAAAGCTCCTTATTAGTGGAGACATCCCAGAAATGGCATTGTAAAAACAGACAAATTAAATTATAAGTTTCCTCTTAATTCTTGTTCTCTTTCGAGTGCTTCAAAAAGTGCTTTAAAATTTCCTGCACCAAATGATTTAGCCCCTTTGCGCTGAATGATTTCAAAAAACAAGGTAGGTCTATCCTCTACTGGCTTGGTAAATATTTGTAGCAGGTATCCTTCATCGTCACGGTCAACAAGTATGCCTAGTTTTCTTAACGGCGCTAGGTCTTCATCGATAGGGCCAATACGGTCTAGTAGTTCATCGTAATAAGTACCAGGTACTTTTAAAAACTCCACCCCTCTTTCATTTAACGCTGTTACTGTGGTAATAATATCCTGCGTGGCAATCGCAATATGTTGCACTCCAGCATCTTTATAAAAATCTAGGTATTCTTCTACTTGAGATTTTTTCTTACCTTCTGCTGGCTCATTAATGGGGAATTTAACAAACCCATTTCCATTACTCATTACTTTACTCATGAGTGCAGAGTATTCGGTAGAAATTTGCTTGTCATCAAAAGTTAGAATATTTTTAAAACCCATTACGTCTTCGTAAAAAGAAACCCAGGTATTCATTTGATTCCAACCCACATTACCTACGCAATGATCTATATATTGAAGCCCAACATCTGAAGGATTGTAATGGCTTTCCCACACTTTAAAGCCTGGCATAAATGTGCCTTTGTAATCTTTACGTTCAATAAATAAATGAACCGTATCGCCATAAATGTGAATACCGCTCATTACAATTTTACCATCCGCGTCTTCACGTGTAGTAGGCTCCATATAAGGCTTTGCACCACGCTTTACGGTTTGCGCAAAAGCATCGGTAGCATCGTTTACCATTAAGGCAACTGCTTTTACACCATCGCCATGTTTGTTTACATGCTCCGCAATTGAACCTGTTGGATGTAGTGGCGTAGTTAAAACGAGTCTTACTTTATTTTGAACAAGTACATAGGATACTTTTTCTTTATCGCCTGTTTCAGGACCGCTATATGCATAGCTCTGAAATCCAAAAGCTGTTTTGTAAAAATGTGCAGCTTGCTTTGCATTACCTACATACAACTCTACATAGTCTGTTCCCATGAGGGGTAAAAAATCTGTGCTCATATAAATTTTTAAGTCTTATTCAATATTGTGTTGCCAACTCTTGTGGTAACTTTCATCTTCAATAGCAATGGCATCTTCTGTTAACATCAGTGGCTTAAATGGATCAATCATAACAGCCAGTTCTTCTGTCTTTTCTTTGCCAATAGAACTTTCTACAGTGCCCGGATGTGGACCATGTGGTATGCCACCTGGGTGTAATGTAATTTGACCTTGCACCACAGATTTTCTGCTCATAAAATCACCGTCTACATAATACAGCACTTCATCACTATCAATATTGCTATGGTTATATGGCGCAGGGATTGCCTGTGGATGGTAATCATATTTACGCGGCACAAATGAGCAGATCACAAAATTGTGCGCTTCAAATGTTTGGTGCACCGGTGGTGGCTGGTGCACACGACCCGTAATAGGTTCAAAATTATGAATCGAAAAAGCCCATGGATAATGGTATCCATCCCATCCAATAAAATCAAATGGATGTGTGCCATAGGTGTACGGATATATTAAACCCTGCTTTTTAATGAGTACTTTAAAGTCGCCAGTTTCATCAAAGGTTTCAAGATCAGTAGGTCTTACTATGTCCCGCTCGCAAAATGGCGAATGCTCCATCAGTTGACCATATTTATTTTGGTATCTTTTAGGAAAATGTATGGGACTAAAACTTTCGATAATAAATAACCTATTGTCAGTGTCATTAAATTCTATCTGGTAAATGGTACCACGAGGTACAACAACATAATCGCCGTACTTAAAATATATTTTACCAAATCCAGATTTTAAAGTGCCCGAACCTTTATGGATAAACAACACTTCATCGGCCTGACTATTTTTATAAAAATAAGTAGTCATCGACTCCATAGGAGCCGCTAAAGAAATTTGTAAATCTGAATTTACCAATACGATTTTTCGACTCTCTAAATAATCTTTTTGTGGCTTTATATTAAAGCCAAGCAAACTGGTATGTCGTAAATGTTTTTCTCTTGCAATTTTTGGCTCTACCGAATACGGCGTACCCAATTCTTTTACAATGGTTGGTGGATGCGTATGGTATACGAGTGAATACATACTAGAAAAACCTTCGGTAGAAACAAGTTCTTCGGCATAAAGTGCACCATCGGGTTTTCTAAAAACGGTATGACGTTTTGCAGGAATTTGTCCTAAAGTATGGTATATTGGCATAGCAGGGTATTTATTCCGCTGCAATACTAACAATTATTAGTATAAAATAGAATATTATTTTACCTTCGTTTTGCACAATTAACATTCCATGAAAATCATTAGCTACCGTTTAAACAATGCCACTTCTTACGGCGTTTTGGTCAATAACGAACTCTATTCATTACCAGAAAATCAGTCGGGCTTACCGGCTACGTTGAATGCCTTTTTAGCACTCGAAGAAAGTGGCATGGAAATGGCCCGCCAAACAGCTCAGCAAATTGAAGCCGGAACGCTCGTTGCAAACCCTGTAAGCAATTACGAGATTTTGGCACCTGTGCCCCACCCTACTTCTTGTAGAGATGGATACGCTTTTAGACAACACGTAGAAGCGGCCCGAAAAAATAGAGGCGTAGAAATGATTCCTGAATTTGATCAGTACCCTATTTTTTATTTTACCAACCACCAAGCTGTTGAAGGACCGGGCCCTGTTTATTGCATGCCCGATCATTTTGAGCAACTCGATTTTGAACTTGAAATAGCCATTGTTATTGGTAAAAAGGGAAGAAATATTAAAGCCAGTGAAGCAGATGCGTATATCGCAGGATTTACCATCATGAATGATATGAGTGCAAGAAAACTGCAAATGGAAGAAATGCTTTTAAACCTAGGCCCTGCCAAAGGAAAAGATTTTTCTACCGTGATTGGACCTTGGCTTGTAACACCCGATGAGCTTGCGCAAAAAGTAGCACCTACTAAGGCTGGACATGTAGGCCTTAATTACAATTTAGAAATGAAGTGTTTTGTGAATGATATTTTAGTTTCTAGCGGAAACGTAAAAGATATGGATTGGACATTTGCAGAAATTATTGAAAGATGTTCTTACGGTGTAACCCTATATCCGGGTGATGTAATTGGCTCTGGAACCGTTGGTACCGGATGCTTTTTAGAACTCAATGGCACCGGAAAAAGATTGGATCCTAATTTTAAGCCACAATGGTTACAAAATGGAGATAAGGTTACCATGACTATTGATGAGTTAGGTATTTTAGAAAATCAAATTATAGCAGAAGATACCAACTGGTCTATTTTATCGTTAAAGAAATAAGCATGCTTACCATCAACACATCAGATATAAGTCCATTAGAACTTCAGGGATATTTACAAAGTGCCATTGCGCCTAGGCCTATTTGTTTGGCATCTACCATCGATAAAGAAGGTCAGGTAAACCTTAGTCCGTTCAGCTATTTTAATTTATTTAGCATGAACCCGCCTATTTGTATTTTTTCGCCTTCCAGAAGAGTGAGAGACAATACCACCAAGCATACCCTCGAAAATTTAAAGGAAGTTCCAGAGTGTGTAATCAACATTGTAAACTATGCGATGGTGCAGCAGGTATCGCTCTCAAGTTGCGAATACCCTAAAAATATTAATGAATTTACAAAAGCAGGCTTTACACAAATCCCTTCTGATTTAGTGGCCCCTCCAAGGGTTGCAGAGTCGCCTATACAACTTGAATGTACTGTTGCACAAATTATTGCACTCGGCGAAAAAGCCGGTGCCGGAAATTTAGTACTTGCCGAAATAAAAAAAATACACATTGCAGAAGCGGTACTAAATGCACACAATAAAATTGATCAAGCTAAACTTGATTTAGTTGCAAGACTTGGTGGAGATTGGTATGCAAGAATTAACGAACAAAACTTGTTTGAGGTAACCAAGCCCAACACACAGCTAGGCATGGGTTTTGACCTGTTACCTAAATTTATTAAGGATCTTGCCGGATTGACTAACAATGAAAAAGCACAGCTAGCAAATTGCACAACACTTCCAGCCTCCCTCGCACAAAACACAGATGTCCTGGTAAACTTATTGCCTGCTAGTATTGAAGCCATTAAACTAGAACTAGGAAATAACAATGCACAAAGCGCTTGGACGATTATTGAAAAATTAGCTTCGCATCAATAATTCCAAGACCATCGGTTATCAATGTTGTAAAACTAGGATGTTCCGTTTTTTGCCTTTCGAGATAGGTTCTTATTGTTTTTGAAAATGGACCATCCTCCTCTGTAGCTGCAATAATTTCTAAAATTTCGAGTGCACAAAGCCAATCTTTTTTATGCGATGCTTGTACTTGATTAAATATATTTTCAAGTTCCGCTAATTGCGCAGTAGTGATGGGTTCTAATTCAATTTGCCCTCTAATTTCCCGAACCTTTGCAAACAGTGCATGATAGGCATAGTCGTTACCCGAATAGCTGGGCTGATGTGTTTGCTCAGGCGACACATACAACTGATCTTCAAAAGTGCTAATATCGGCAGGACCATTAAATACAGATACAATAGAAGTGCCCACTGCCATATCAAATACACCCCATGATGGATCAAACAAAACAAGTCCTTCTTTACTTTTTACAGTACAAGATGTAAATGAAAAAATTAAATTTTTAGTACCCTGTTTTGTTATGTCTCTTAAAATACCTTGAACAGTAATGCCTGATTCAAATGATAAAAGCACTTCTTGATTGAGTTCAATTCCTGCATCAGTTAGGTCTTGATCTGTAAAATCTTCGAGCGGCTTAGTAGCACCCATTAAATTACCTACTGGTGATCCAAAACCATCTGCATGATAATTTTTACCATGACCATGTAATTGTTTGTGGCTAGCTGCTAAAGCCGTTGGACCTGTTGTTTTTATATACGCTACACTAGATCCTGGTCCTTCCAATACCTGCGTGCACACACCTGATACCTGAATACCAGAACTATATGCTAGGGTACAAATATTTTTACACTCAATGGCTTTTTTTACACTCGATAAACCACCAACTCTAAACGCCATGGTGCTTTCAAACTGTTTTAATACATCAATTAAGTTTTGAAAGGTAGGTGTTACAAATAGCTGTGGCTGTGGCTTTGTAATATCATAAGAATACGTGAGGGCATCAATGGTATAAGGTATTTTTTTTACCTCAGGGCGCATGCAAGAAGCACTCTCCCCTATTGATGACAACAAACCTGCTCCATAAATTTTGGGTTGATCGAGTGGTCCAATTAAACCATACTCGACGGTCCACCACTGCAATCTACTAAGCAATGCCATTTCGGAAGGTTCGCCTAAATTTTGTTGTTGTTCAAAAATAGTAGCTTCTGTTTTTTTGATGACGTCTTCATCAATCCCTGGCATTTCTTTTAAAATAGAAAGCTGTCTGATGGTTTCATAGAGTTCAAAATCTTTGGAAGAAAAAATAGCTTTGGTTCCAATAAAACCAAGATAACTTAAGTATTGATTGTAATCAGTATCACTAATAATAGGTGCATGTCCCGCCGATTCATGAATAATATCGGGGGCACTGGTATATTCAATATGTTCTAGTTGTCTGATATCGGCAGCAATAACAAGCACCCGGTATGCCTGAAATTCCATAAATGCAGCGGGTGGAATAAATCCATCCACGGTAACAGCACCCCAACCAATATTTGCAAGCGCATCATTAATTTCTTGTAAGCTTGGAATTTTTTCGATGGTTAACCCCGCCATTTTTAAGCCTGGAATATAAGGGTAGTATGCAGCGTCTTTTAGGAAACTATAATTTTGACGCATAACATACCTCCAAACAGCATGGTCTACACTGGTATACTTTTCGTAACGCTGATCTACAATGTATTTGGCTAAGTGCGGGGGCAAATTTGCCACCTGCTCATTGTTAAAATTATTCATTGACTCGCTTCCTTGTAAGAAGCTAAAGTAGTACAAATTAAATAAAATAACAAACGTTAGTTTTTAGTTAAAAGGAGTGGCCCACTTTTTGTCGGTGTATACATTTGTACCAGCCAAGGTTTTTAAGAACGCCACAACTGCAGCAATTTCTGCGGGCTGCAAATTTAAACGCTGCACATTTACACCATTGGGTTTTAGGCGCTGATCTAAATTTCTATTATCATTAATAAATCCTCCATAATGAGAAACGGCAGTTGCTAAATCTCTGATGCCACCTGTGTGCATTAACCGGGTATTTAATTCGCCCCTATTATTAACCAGGTCGCGAAGTGTAGGTGCACGCGTTACATTAACATCTTGGCCTGCGCCAACTGCCAGTGCAATAACTCCATTGTTTCGGGTGTTAGGATCAATATCAAATTCAGGTGCGTTGTGACAACCATTACAACCAAGCCCTCCACCAATTCTACTGCTATTGCCATCAAAAACAGGCGGCGTTAAAAATAAATCTTTACCGGTATTTTCTTGTGCTGTAAAATTTGGGAAAGGCTGTCTATCATTATTAACCTGCGCTCTACCCACATCATATTTTGCATCAAAAGATTGAATACTTCTAATAAACTGTGATAAACATTCTTGTAATCGTGGCTCTGTAACAGTAATGTCCCCATAGGTGAATTTGAAAAGTTCGTTGTAATAATCAGTAGCCTGTAACTTGGCTAAGAGTGCTGCTATGCCCGCTCTTCCGGCTTGTCCACTAAAGCCCATCTCTTTATGATCGGCAATGGGTTGTGTGGTTTGATTTTCTATACTTACTGCCCTTTCATCCCAAAAAAACTTAGCCTCCACACCAAATCTTTCATTGACCAATCGCATAGAATGTCTATCCGTTAATCCACCAGCAACACCTGCACTAATGAGTGCGGTATCTGAAAATGCAAAAGCTTGTTTATGACAACTCGCACAAGAAATAGTATTGTCTATGCTTAATTTTTTATCGTAAAATAAAACCCTCCCAAGTGTTGCTTTGGCATTGGTGATTGGATTGTTTCCCGTATTGTCTTTAACAATATAAGCAGGCTTTGTTTGCGCCGCATAGTTGGCTAAATTATTAAGGTCAATTTGTGTACCAAAGGCAGCAGCAACCGCTGTAAAAACATTGCCGCCTGTGGCGGGCGTATCTGCTTTAGAGCAAGCTACTAGTAAAACAATTACAGCAACAATACCTGAAAAAATGAGGGGGATTTTTCGCATCGATTTATTTTTTGGATAAGACCCAGGGCACACAATTAGGTTTAAAGTAGAACCTTAGTTCCACTGCCAATTATTTGTTAATACCCTAGATTCAAATTTTTCTTCTTCACTATCCGGAAGATTTGCAAAGAAATCGATTCCAGTTAGCGCCTCAATATAATCTATTGACACCACAAATTGTTTAAGTGGCTGCGTACTCCCTGCATTGGGAAGTAAAAAAGCAATGGCTTCAACTCCTGCTTTTGTTTGCTTAAATACGATTTTATAATAAGCACATGGAACCGTTATTTTTTGGTTAACGGTGCCGCAATTTTTATTTAAAAGAGGCCCCGTTACTACATACAACCCCTTTTTTTCAAGCGCCCAATCCCTTATTTTATCTTCAAGTTTAGACCATATGCCTCTATTAAATGAAGGTACTTGTGGAGACATATTTGACATATAAAAACTTTCCTTCATTGAAGTGGTGTTCAATTTCATGTCTGCTGCAGGACACAAATGACCCCTATCATATCCAGATTTTATATAGCTACTTGACCCCAAAGGATTAGACAAAAACGGATCCGGTAAAAATTTTGAACTACGTTTTTGCGGACCATTTATAGAAGCAGGGGTGAGATAATACGCTACCCATTCTGCCTGCTTATCTGCTTCGCTGTAGGAAAGCGTGTAATAGGTATGAGAAAGAGTAGTGCCTTTGAAATTAGTGGGTAACAGGGTGTCAGAAACGGCGCCTACACTTCCTATGCAACAAACAAAGATACAAGCCCATAAGGAAGCCCGTAGGGGCATAGATTTAATAAATTTGGAAGCTTTTGGATGCATTTCATTCAATATTAGTCAATTATGTATATAAGCCCCGCGCATTTTACAGATTTTTTAGCGTCAAAATAAGTACCTTCATACTATGCGATTACAACAAACCATAAAACAACTTTTAGCCCTAGCTATGCTTGTTGTTTTTGCGTTTAGTATTACACCGCAAAAAACCATTCACGATTTTGTAGCACCACACAAAGATCCTACAAAATGTGACGTTCACATTAAAGCACCCATTGAGCAGGTAGAAAACACCCAACTCCATTGTACCTTTGATTTTCAGGTTGCAACTACCCCATTTGTCAATTATAATTTTACCATTGACATTCCTGCTCAAATTGTTGCAAGAGCACAAAATGATTTTTACAACGAAACACGGAACAATACCTTTCCTCTTTCTAAAGATTCCCGTGGTCCACCGCATTGCTAAATTATACTAGCAATTTTTAAATTTTCTTTTTTAAGTACTCAATTTCTTATTTTGAATTGTATCAAATGTATTGTGTCATTGTGCATCATGACATGCCTAACAATATTTCAAGCGAATGCCCAAAAATGTGATTTGGTGCTTTCAGGTGTTGTTATGGATGCATCCAACAACGCACCACTTGAAAAAGCAGTGGTTGAAATTAAAGAGTTGGGCATCAAATTTATTACAGACATAGAAGGCCATTACCATTTTTATAATTTGTGTAAAGGCAGTTATACCATTGTGGTTAACCACATGAGCTGTGACAGCATTAAATACAAACTAACCATTCAAAAAAATATCATTCAGAATTTTAAATTACCGCACGCCATTAATGAACTTGAAAATGTGAGTGTAAACGCCAAAAGAGACCTCAATGTAAATTCGATTAAAGAGGTACTTAGTAGTAAAGTAGTGGATGCAACAAGAGGGCAAAGTTTAGGCGAAGTATTGAGCCGCGCAAATGGGGTTACTGTATTACAAACAGGAAGTACCATTTTTAAGCCGGTGATTCACGGTCTTCACAGCCAACGGGTATTGCTCATTAATAATGGTGTTAGGCTAGAGAGTCAACAATGGGGCAGCGATCATGCACCTGAAATTGACCCATTTATTGCCGAAAAATTTACCGTTATAAAAGGAGCAGGTGCCTTAAAATATGGCAATGATGCAATAGCGGGCGCCGTATTAATTGAACCAAAGGCATTGCCCAAACAAGCCCAAACAAATGCCGAATTTAATACAGGTTATTTCTCCAACAACAGACAATATGTTGTGAATGGGATGATCGAATCATCACCTATTAAATTTCCCGAATTAAGTTACCGCATTCAAGCTACCTATAAAAAAGGCGGAAATGCGAGAACGCCTAACTACTGGCTCCATAACACAGGATTACAAGAGTTTAATTATTCGGGCGCTGTAGGACTTAGAAAAGAAAAATACAACACCGAGTTATTTGTAAGTAGTTTTAATACAGATCTGGGCATTTTTATTGGATCGCATGTAGGTAATTTAAGTGATTTACAAAACGCGATTACAGCTAGCAAACCAACTCAAAATATAGATGCTTTTAGTTATGCTATTGGAAGGCCAAAACAAAATGTACAACACTATACGGTAAAATCTAAATCACAATTTTATTTGCCCAATAACAATAAACTCAATCTTTTAGTATCTTATCAAAAAAACCTAAGAAAAGAGTTTGACAGGGCAATGCTCTCTAATAGACCAGAATTGGATTTAGATATTTCAACCACCATGGCTGATGTTAATTTTGAAAGCGGACCTACTACAAAAATAAGTAGCAATATAGGTCTAGTAGCTATGCTGCAAGAAAATGTTTGGGCAGGTAGCCGTTTTTTTGTTCCAAATTTTCGCA
>CAMAQW010000054.1 GCA_945860335.1 Sediminibacterium ginsengisoli
GAAACATTGTATCAAATTTTATCTCGTAACGACGATGAAACAAAACGAATTTTAAAATCTACCATCATTTTATTTGTACATGCAAATCCGGATGGCCAAGAATTGCAATCGGATTGGTACATGCGCCACACCGATACTTTAAAACGCAACACCGCCAATTTACCTAGGCTCTATCAAAAATATATTGGTCATGATAATAACCGTGATTTTTATATGACCAATATGAGTGAGTCACGCAATATGAGCCTTCAACAATATGTAGAGTGGATGCCACAAATTTTATACAATCACCACCAAACAGGTCCTGCAGGTACCGTGGTAGCAGGCCCTCCGTACCGTGACCCTTTTAACTATGTATATGATCCACTCCTTATTACAGGGATAGATCAATTAGGTGCCGTCATGAGCACAAGACTGAATGCCGAAAATAAACCAGGCTATACCATGAAAAGCGGATCGGTTTATTCGACATGGTGGAATGGTGGATTACGAACAACAGCATACTACCATAATATTGTTGGCCTTCTAACAGAAATGATTGGTAATCCAACACCCATGAAAATTCCATTTGTGCCGTCAAGACTTATTCCTAATAGCGGTACACCTTTTCCAATTGCGCCACAAAAATGGTATTTCAGAAATTCAATTGATTATTCGGTATCACTAAATTATGCGGTATTAAATTATGCATCTCGTCATAAAGATGAACTACTCATGAATATTTATACCATGGGTAAAAATTCAATCAATGCTGGAAGCAAAGACTATTGGACACTATCTCCAAATAAAGTTGAAATGGTAAATGAATTAATGAAGGCAGATCAAAAAGACCAACGTGCTGATACCATTGCATTACAGTACTATGAGAAAATATATAAGAATCCAAAACTGAGAGATGCACGTGGATATATTATTCCAATTTCACAAACAACTACTGCCACCAATTTTGTAAATATTTTAATTAAGAGTGGAATTCGGGTAGAAAAAGCAACTACTAATTTTAAAGTTGGCGATAAAGAATATGAAGCAGGTTCGTATGTTGTAAAAACCAATCAAGCATTTAGACCCCATGTAATTGATATGTTTGAACCACAGGATCATCCCAACGATTTTCAATATCCAGGTGGTCCGCCAGTTAGGCCTTATGATGCGGCAGGTTGGACACCAGCGTATACCATCGGTTTAGAGTTTGACCGTATACTTGAACCATTTGATGGACCGTTTGAAACAATCCCATATGGCGAGGAGCAAAAGCACAAAGGTTCTTTTGAAAAAATTGCAGGTGCTGTTGGTTATACATTTTCAACCAAAGAAAACGCCAGCTATATTTTAATTAATGATTTATTAAAAGATGGTATTGAGGTAGAAAAAAATAGCGAATATTTTTATGTAGCTGCTTCAGATAAAGCGACACCCATTTTAGAAAATGCAGCTGCTAAATATGGTGTAAAAATTACAGGTGTACAACAAAAATTAAATATGGGTGCTGTTGGATTAAAGCCGAGTAGAATTGCACTTTGGGATGTGTATGGTGGATCTATGCCATCTGGATGGACAAGATGGATTTTTGAGCAGTATCATTTTCCATTTACTGTGCTATTTGCAAAAGAAATTGACGCAGGTAATTTAAAAAGTAAGTACGATGTTATTTTATTTGTTGGCGGTGCGATTCCAGCGTTTCGTGCAGAAGCTGGATCAAATGCAATGGGTGGCTATGAAGGTAGAGAGCCTAACGAAAAAGAAATTCCTGAAATGTACCACGCACAGCTAGGAAGAATTACAGCCGCGAAATCTATTCCTGCTTTAAAAGAATTTACCGAAGCTGGTGGAACTATTATAACAATTGGTAGCAGTGCTAATTTAGCCTACCATTTTAAATTACCTGTTCGCAATGCACTAGTTGAAATGGTGAATGGTAAAGAGCGAGCATTACCTGGCGAAAAATTTTATATTCCGGGATCTGTGATGCAGGTTGCTGTTAATAATGACCATAAAGCAAACTGGGGTATGAAGCCAACAGCCGATGTATATTTTAGTGCAAGCCCTGTATTTAATTTACTACCCAATGCAACAGCAACTGGTGAAGTAACACCGCTTGCGTGGTTTGCTTCTGATAAAACACTTAGAAGTGGGTGGGCTTTTGGACAATCATACTTACAACAAGCAGTTGCTGCATTTGAAGCAAAAGTGGGTAAAGGAAAACTAATGGTATATGGCCCTGAAATTACATTTAGAGGACAAACACATAGCACGTATAAAATGCTATTTAACCAGCTTTATCTAGAAAAATAATCCGGGTTAAAAGCTATAACGTACACTTGTTATAATATTACTGCCAGATGCTACAATCCCTGATGAATAGGGCCTGTAGCGCTGGTTGGTTATATTTTCCCATCCAAGATTGCATTGAAATTTACCTAGGGTGTAAGTCGCTTTTAAATTAATGGTGTACCAAGATGGTGCATAGGGATTACCATTTTCATCTTTTGCATAAATAAACGTTTTGGCTTTTTCACTTGGCGCCAAATTTGCACTGTTTATTTGACCATTAAATTGTGTGTTTACTTCAATTGTAAATTGTTTTTTTTGCCACTGAATAGCACTACTACCAAATATAGGAGGTGCATGTCTGAGTGGCACTTGCTCATTTTTTATATCATCTGTTTCATGGCCTTCAATCCAATTTAATTTTGATTGCCATTTAGTATGTTTATTTAAAAACAGTTCCCATCCTAATTGTATGCCCCAAACCTTTGCTTGAGCTACATTTTGAATGGCGTTAACCCGACTTTTTGTGCCATCATACATAATGGAGTCTTGTCCATTAAATGTAAAAGGTCTATTGGTTAATGCATTACGTAGTGAAGTGGTGAAAATTGAAATATAGTAGTTTAGTTTTTCTGGATGATTGTACTGTAAACCTATTTCATAGTTCCATGCATATTCAGATCGCAAATTTGTATTTGGAACTACTACAGTTCCCGGTGCCGATTCAAAAACTTTTCCAATATCATCTATGTTGGGCATTCTAAATCCGGTAGAAATTAATGCATTGAGTTGCAAACGATCACTAGTTTTATAGACGGCGCCTATATTTCCTGTAACACTGCTATTTTGTACATTAGAATGGGTAAATGGGAATTTAAAAAAGGTAGTATCAAAGCTCGCTTTTGTTTGACCCGTGTTGAAGCGTAATCCCCCCGAAAAATTGAATTGATCGTTGATAATTTTTTTATAGCTTGAATATACTGCAAAAGAATTCCAGGTTGCACCATCTGGATAGCGCGTTGCAACGCTAGTTTGGTTCCCGTTGGTGATATTTACATTGGTTGCTGTTGAACCTACCGCATTACCTATCCATTCTGCGCCATAAAAAATTTCTTCTTTATCGTTGAAAGCTTTTGTAAAGTCTAGATTTACTGAGTAAGCATCTACGTTTTCGGTTTGCGTTCTTTGGTTGTTGTTATTTCGTCTACGGTCTATTCTACTTTCTTGGTATTGCTGATAGGCAATCACAATTTTTGCTTCGTTGTATAGGGCAGTATTTTTTTTATGTTGAATGTGTACATTTTGCATCGTCCAAAACTGTGGACCATAATTCCACTCCGCAAAACGTAAATTACCTGAAGTGTACTCGATTAATCTGTCGTAGCGGGGTATATTTCCAGTTTTTGAATAATGATATCCGTACTTTATATCCCAGTGTTCACTTGGTTTATACCTTAATTTAGCGAGTAGATTATTTTGATGATAACCCGTATTTTTTTGTAAGTATGGATTGGCATTTTGTAATACTACATCTTGATTATTGATGCGCTCGATGTATTCTTTGCGCAAATAATTATCTTGACCTCCATTTTTTCCCATTTGTAAATCACTAAATTCACTGCTTGTGAAACTGGTGAGAAAAGTTAATTTTTTTCCAGCAATATTTATATTGGCATGACCCGTTTTTTCATTATTTGCAGATGCATACCTTACAAGCGCATCGCCTAATACAATTGTCTTATTATTTGCGGCTAATTTAGTTTCGAGGGTGTGAAAATCCATAACGCCACCAATGGCATCACTCCCATACATTAATGAACCTGGTCCAAAAATTACTTCAGCGTCTTGTAGTGCTAAAGGATCAAAAGAAATGATATTTTGTAAATTACCACTTCTATAAATGGCATTGTTCATTCTAACACCATCCACTACAATTAATACCCGGTTAGTTGCAAAGCCTCTAATCATAGGGCTTCCACCACCCATTTGGCTTTTTTGTATAAATACTTCACCGGTTATTCCAATGGCATCAGCCATGGTTTGTGGGTTTTGTAAACGCTGCTGCTTGAAATTAAACTTAGTGATGCGGTTGGGTACTTCGTTTATTTTTCTTTCCCAACGGTTGTAATAAACACTAACAGGATTTAAATTATTTGTTTTACTTGTTGTGTCTTTACTGATTTGTCCAAATAAAAATGAGATAGGGATAAAAAATAAAATGCCCGCTGCTATAATTTTCTTTTTACGCTTCAAATACTTATTTTTTAAGCCTTATTGCTTTTATTTTTTAATTTTTCATATTCTTTTTCAATTAAAGAATCGTTGTCTCGATAGTATGCATCGATATATTCAAAAACAAATGCGATACCAAGCCCCAAAGTAGGCCATTTGGGCCATGCATAAATCATGTTTTTACCAAACGCAAAATCATTATTACTGAGCCAAATAATCCATAAGAAAACAACAATTGTTAAATACACTAGGCCATTACGTTTTGTGTTGGCTCGTTTTTTAGCCAATTTCCATAGTTGCTCATCTCTTTGTTCCATACCAATAAGTTTATACAAAAATAGGGTTTATGAATTATAATTCATAAACCCTATTTTTGTATATGGAGCCTAATTATACCTAAATATTATTATGATGGCAGGATGGAATATGAATAGTTTTAATACTTTTTGTCGGTTAAGGTTAGCATAAAACTAATAAGGTCATTTTTTTCTTTTGGTGTCAATTGTAAATTATCAAAAGGTAATGTTTGGTATGTCAAATTCATGCCTATTCCATTACCACCACCCAATTCATAAAATTTAACGACCTCTTCAAGTTTATTATAAACGCCATTGTGCATGTATGGTGCTGTTTTTTCAATATTTCTTATAGTAGGTGTTTTGAATGAATATTTTAATGGCTCTAGTTGATTTAAATTATATCTACCTAAATCTTCATCCACAACAGCATTTTTCCAAATATTTGTTTTAGGAACTCCAATTACCTCAGATTCTGTATTGTTAAACCATGGTGGAATCGTGCCATTATATACTGGTATAAAATGGCAAGTAGCACATTTTGCTTTTCCAGTAAATACATTAAAGCCATTACTTTCCGACTCACTCAATGTAGTTTCTCCTCTAAAATATTCATCAATTTTTGAATTAAATGGCATTAAACTTCTTACATAAACGGCAATAGCATTTCTTATCTCGTAAGGCGTTATTTCTTTTTTGGTTGGGTAAGCTTTGGTAAAAAGGTTTGAAAGCGTTGGGTTGGCCAAAATCTTCTTTTTTATTTGCTTTGGAGTTAAATCAAATTCATCTGGATTTTTCATAACACTCTCAATCTGGTTTTCTAAATCCTGCGAACGCAGGTCATAAAAAAATGATTTTTGAAAAGCAGCATATAAAATTGTTGGCGAATTTCGTTGTACACTATTATTATGAATATTAGTGACTGAAGTTACTTTACCATCGGTAAAAGCCTTACTAGCTATGTGACAGCTAGCACAACTAATGTTGTTATTTTTTGAGAGACTGGCATCATTAAATAGTATCTTACCTAATTCTTTTTTCTCATTGGTAGAAGCTGTCTCGGAAAATGGTGAAAATGCATCAGGATTTAGTTTTTTTCCTTGCATTAAGTTTGATAAAGTACCATAAAATACTTTGTTTTTATTGATATCTGGCATGTTCGCTAGATCAGATGTAAAATCTTTTTCAAAGCAAACGCTGATAGGCATTAAATGATTCTTAATAAATTCTAGCCTATTAAATTCATTGAAATTATTATTTTTTTGTGCATAGACTATTGCATTTTTGAATAGAGAAGTTAGTTGTTGGTTAACTTTTTTCCCCTTTATGTTGCAATACAATAAATACCATTCGTTTATGCCGTCTAGTGTAAATGCAGCTTCCTGAATTGACTGAAAAGATACAGGAGAATCAAATCCTGTAATTCCTAATGCTGCAATTCTAATGATTTGGTGTTGGATTAATTCATAAAAGTGATGCTCCTGTATGGGCATTTCTTTCATTGTATTTTTTATGAATAAAAGATCTGTTGTTAGAATTTTAGTTTGTTTTTTTAAGTCTTCTAGGTCTACCGTATCGGAATAAATGATTTCTTCAATCACTTGAAAGCCAGACGGGTCGTTAATCATGTTATCGTCTGTTTTAATTTCTGGTAACGCAGGGCCATTAATTCTTCGAGTTAACCCCTGAAAATAATATTCTACAAAAGGCTCAACTTTTTTATAGCTTTTTCTACTAGCTGCAAACAATGCCTTTAATTTATCTTTTTCAACTAAGGTATCTGTATTTTTTAGTAACCCTATGATCGTATCAATATTGTTGTCTAATGAAAGGAGTGCGGCCTTATCAAAGCTTTCTTGTTTCATATTTAGACATGCAATAAAAAACACTAAACTTAAAATATAGATAACTACTTTTTTCATTTTATTACTGATTGTAGGTATATATGAAAATAAAAAAACCATCCATCTAATTAGATGGATGGTTTTTTTATTTCTAAAAAATTTATCTAGGAACGTTCGTGATAAGTAGCGTTTGACCACCACTTTTGTATGACTGAACCGAAACCGCTTTACTAGGATTTAAGAATTTATCTCCATCAACCCAAGTGTGTGCATGGATATTAATAGTGAATGTACCTGGTACACCAATTACATCAGAAATATCTTCCATAGCACCATGCTCCCAAATACCAAATTTGTTTTGGTTTGCTCCAGCTGGGTTGTATTTAGAATTTATCATTGCAGCATCTTTATGGGTCATATCCATAAAGATTTTTTTAGAACCAGTTGCAATGTTATATTGCCAAATAAGTGAATTGTGTTTAGCTTCTGGAAAGAAAGAATCTCCATCCTCTTGTATGTATACAAAATTTTCAGTAACGCAAACGTTATCTGGATTGATGATATCTGTTCCTTTTACATTTGCACCAGTTGGTGAAACATCACCATCAGCTACAACTTTCAAAACACCTTTTAAAGGATCTGTTGCATCTAATTTTAATTGATACATTCTACCCATATATGTTTTTTCTGTAGTACCACTTATGCCTGTTGCAACAAAATATAATTCTCTATTGTTTGCAGCAGAACCTTTGCGGTAGTCTAAATCTTCTACACGAGCAAATTGAATACTTTTTAAAGTTGGGTTTAAATTTTCAATTTCAGCACCGGTAAAGTTTTTAGCATTTGGTACTTCTACAAATTCTACAGGATAATTATTATTCCAAGTCATTGCAGTTTCAATAGGATTTTGGTCAACTCTTCTTAATACATAAAGCTTTCCATTATCTAAATCACCAACAGTATTTGAAACATACAGGTAAACTTGACCATTACCTGCATCTTCACCTAAAATAATAACAGTTTTACCAGGATAAGCTGCTTTAGGTAGTGGCACAGCATTTTCACCACTAAATTTACCTAATGCTGGTTTTACCCTTGATTGGTTTGATGCATTTGCAGGTGCCACAGGGTCAATCGCATGTGTCATTGCATTAACATTAGACTCACCAGTCGTTAAAAATACTGGTCCAAATCCATGAATTTCAGGTGTAGCCATTGTTGCTGAACACAATCTAAACATACCACCATCGGTATTTACGATGTAATCACCTTTAACAATGTCTAATTTTTTGTTTAAATACAATCTAGAAACTGCCCAAGTGTTTTCATGATTGGTAACCATGATGTAACCACTACCATCCGGATTTTTAATAAATCCTTGTCCATCTGGGGCACCACCGTATACCATCCCGCCAGAGTTAGGTATAGCGTCTTCGCTACTTACTAGTGTGTGTACGCCTACACCAGCAAAATCACTTGCCATTTTGATAAATGATGGAGTGATAGAACGGTTTTTGAATTCTGCCTCACTTTTTGTAACAGGAGAGGTTGTTTCATCATTTTTTTTACATGCTACAAATAAGGTAGTTGTAGTCATTAAAAGAAATAATGAGTTAAAAATTTTGTTTGACATGAGTTTTGATTTAGATAGCAAAATTAGATACAGGAGTAACTACTCTTCGTCAATCTAAATGAACAAATCATTAACTCTTATTTTTTATTCCAGTACACTTTTAACTAATGTTTAATTTTTTAATTGCAATTAAAAATATTTACTTAAACATTTATGTGACTTTGATGCATAAAAAAAGGGCCCATTTTATATGGACCCTTTAAAAATTGTTATTTTCTAAAATTACTTAGGTAATACAACAGCATCCACAACGTGGATTAAACCGTTTGAACCAGTTAAATCTGTAGCAACCACAGTTGACACACCACCTTTTTCGTCTGTTAAAATTACTTTACCTTCTTTGATAGAAGCAACTAGGTTGCCACCACTTACAGTTTTTAAAGTAACAGATCCACCACCATCTTTAATGGCTTTCACAACAGCGCCTGCATTAAAACTACCAGCTACAACGTGGTACGTTAAAATTTTTGCTAAGGTTGCTTTGTTTTCTGGTTTTAATAAAAACTCTACAGTACCGGCAGGAAGTTTTGCAAATGCTGCATTTGTTGGTGCAAAAACGGTGAAAGGTCCTGCACTTTGAAGTGTAGCAACTAAGTCTGCAGCTTTAACAGCAGCAACTAAAGTTGAATGATCTTTAGATCCAACAGCGATGTCTACAATTGTAGATTGCGCCTTAACAGTGATGGTGCTAGCAACTATTACAACTAGAGCCAGCATTAAATTTTTGATTTTCATTTTATTGATTTTCAATTATAACGTTTGTTTGAACTAATTGTTCACTTACTTAAACAATTTAACATTATGGTTACTTTACGCATTAAAAAGATTATATTACAGAAGAAACTTACAATCTATGTTTAAAAAATTTACAAGCGGGGACATTCTATTATTAGTTGCTGCACTTCTTTCTCTTGTTTTTTCAGAAATCATGTGGTTTTCAGGTAATAAAGAACAAGCCCTTTTTGTTGGACTCTGGGTTCCTTCAATTCTATGTTTTGGTATTTTCCTTAAACTAACTAACAAAGAATGATATGACAGATATACTTCCATACTTTGCTGGATTAATTACCATTCTCTTTGGAGCGGGATGTTTTTTAATGCTATCTAAGTATAAAAATATTAAGTAGTAAATGAATAAGTTGCTTAGCAAATTACTTGGTGTTTATGATGCACTCAGTACCCCTAAAAAGTTACATTTTTTTGAGGTTGCTATTTTAAAAGTTTCTATTATTTCATTTGTTGCGCACATCGCTTTTATATATTTCGAGAATACCTTTAATTTTATTGGACCTAGTAGCCATAGTTATTTAAAAGCAATTTATACGCCGTTTAGTTTTATACTCTACTACGAGGTATTTTTACTAGTCATAATTATTCCAAAATCTATCTCTGAATTTATTGGTAAGCAGTTCGAAATCATTGCCCTCATTACACTTCGTAGCTTTTTCCATGATATAGCAGATATTGATTTTACTGATATTGCTACTATTAATAATCCAAACTTTATTAATATACTCTATGATTTAGGAGCATCTGTAATTATGCTTTTTTCTACGTTGGTTTATAATAAAATGTATAAGAAGCATGGTGTAAGTGATGCTCATGTAGATTTGGATCAGTTTATTAAAATTAAAAAAGTATTATCCGTTATCATGTGCGGCGTACTGGTAGCTTTAAGTTTTATAAGTTTATTTTCTTGGCTCACAGATGTTAGACTAGCCTTTCAAAACAAAACATCATTTCCAAATCCTAACACTGTCTTTTACACCGACTTTTTTACGATCATGATTTTTGTTGATGTGCTCTTACTCATCATTTCATTTATCTATCAATTTTCATTTAATCTTATTTTTAGGAATGCCAGCTTTATCATCACCACTATACTAATTCGTATGTCACTGAGTATGTCTAAGCCCATGAATTATTTAATAATCATTATTGGCTTGGCTTTTTCGATAATAACCTATTTCATCTACTCAAAAATGACGGTCCAAAAGATTAAGGACTAATCTGATTTCACCCCCTTTTCTACAACAGAACTTTGCATTTTTAGCCAAATCAACTAATTTCACGCGTACAAACAAACATTAGTTAATGGCTAAGATTTTGGTTATTGGTGCAGGGGGTCAATTAGGTACAGAACTCACAAAAGTACTCGCAAATACCTATGGAAATGAGGCTGTTATAGCTACTGATTTTCAGGAATCTGTTAAAAGTAAGTTCGATTACTGCGCTTTTCAAACCCTAAACGTGATGGATA
>CAMAQW010000055.1 GCA_945860335.1 Sediminibacterium ginsengisoli
GTAGATATTTTATTACCAGTTGGTACCAAAATTAATGTGGCACTCAATGAAGTGGTAAAAGGTGGTGTAACCGTACTTGCTACTTGGGCTTAATTACTAATCCAGTATTATAAGTCGCCTAACTGAGGTCTTAATACAATATCTTCTACCACTGCTGTGATAGATAAGGATGCTGCTGCTACAATCATGGTGGCAACATCAGCCGCTTCCATAATTCTTTTAGGATCAACACCAGATCCATCCCAACTGGCTGTATAAACAGCACCCGGATAAACGCCGGTTACTTTAATGCCATGTGGCTTTAATTCTTCACGTAAATTTTTAGTAAAACCTGCAAGGGCAAATTTGCTGATGCTATAACTCCCGCCGTTGGCGTATGCGTTGAGTGAAGCAATGGAGCAAATATTAAAAATGTGTCCGGTTTTAGCGGCCATCATGGCTGTAAGTAAGGCTCTTGTTAGATGATAAGCGCTATACAAATTGCTTTCTATCATAGTTGCAAGTGTACCAGGCGCTTCGTTATAAATACTGCCGGGTACAAAATGCCCCGCATTGTTTACGATAATATCGGGTGTTCCTTTTTCTAAACACCAGGCTGCAAAAGCAATTACTTCTGCTTCGTTGGACATATCGGTGGGTCTTGCTTTAATGCTGGCATCTGGGTAGGCTGTTTGTAATTCAGAAACCGTATTGTATAAGGCTGCTTCACCTCTACTACATAGTAAAAGGGTATATCCTTTTTTTGCAAATTCGGTAGCTACTGCTTTTCCGATACCTTTTGAGGCGCCTGTAATTACAACTATCATACTGCGAAGTAACATATTTTTTGTGTAAAACTGCTTTAACTTTGAGCCATGAAATACCAGCACCTTTTCTTTGACCTCGATCATACTATTTGGGATTTTGAAACCAATGCCAAAGAAAGCCTACAAGACTTGTATACGGCGCACAACTTAGTAGGTAGGGGTGTCGAAAGCTTTGATCATTTTTTTGATCATTACAGCGCACACAACCACCGCTTATGGGACAGGTATACCAAGGGTTTTATTAAGCAGGAAGAATTAAAGTGGAAGCGGATGTGGTTGGCGCTTTTGGAATTTAAAATTGCCGACGAAAAATTATCGAGGCAAATGTCACTTGATTTTTTAGAAATTCTTCCTACCAAAAAAGCCTTGTTTGAAGGTACTACCGAGTTACTCACTTATTTGCAAGGGAAAGGGTATCAAATGCATTTAGTAACCAATGGTTTCGAAAATGTGCAACACCAAAAAATTAAACACGCTGGACTTGATTCTTATTTTGGCGCTGTTATTACTTCTGAGGCTAGCAATAGTTTAAAACCCAACAAAGAAATATTTGATTATGCATTTGCTAAAACGGGTGCCACTGCAACTGCTAGTATTATGATTGGAGATAATCAGGATGCCGACATTCAAGGAGGTATTAACGCGGGCATGGATACTATTTTTGTAAATCATATTGGCGCAACCCCGCATGTAAAAGCAACACACGAGGTTTTAGATTTACCATCTATAGCTAAATTATTATAAGTAGTAAGTGAAAATAAAAAAGCCGCTAACATGTTAGCGGCTTTTTTATATCTGAGATTGTAAAATTATTTTTTTACAACGCTTACAGTTTTAGTGTCTTTCTTGCATTTTTTGCAATCTTTCTTGCAGTCTTTACCACAAGCTTTCTTTTCTTCTTTTTTGCATTTAGCGCAATCTTTTTTACCATCACAAGCAAATACAGCACCTGTAGTTAGTAAAGCTGCAACAGCAAGCATCATTATTTTTTTCATAAAAAGTATTTTAGTGTTTTTGAATTGAATTATAAAGTTATACAATATAGCAGATTTCGACCCGTTTTTTTGTTAAAAAACTACCATTTTTCGTCTTCTGGGATGCTTGATGGGTCCATTTTGTACTTTTCCCGAGAAGCCTTGGCTGCAGCAATACGTTCAATAATGAGAGTGGCAATAATGTTGGCAGCATCGATGCCCTTATTTTCTGCTAATAGTTGCGTTAATTTTTTTTCACTCACGTCTAGACGGTAAAGTACGAGCAGCAACTTTTTAAAGTCCTGGGTTATCCATTCGTTAATTAATTGTATTAACGCAGCACGGTCTAGTTTTTCTATGGTTTCGAGGCTTAATTCCATACAATTAAATTACACATACTTTTCTATGACACCTAGTCCAAATAATGCAAAGTCATATTTTACGGGATCTTTTGGATCCAGAGTTTTTAAGTATTGGGTAAGTTCAAGTCCTGCTTGCCAGTCTATGTTGGTTCGGTCTAGCAATTGAAATCTTTTGGCTACCCGGGCAACGTGTAAATCTATAGGACAAATAAGTTCGCTGGGTTTGATCTTGTTCCAAATACCAAAATCAACGCCTTTATTGTCTTTACGAACCATCCACCTGAGGTACATGTTTAAACGTTTACAGGTAGATCCCTTAATGGGTGTTGCAATATGCTTTTTGGTGCGGAGAGGGGCGTCAGGCAGTGAAAAAAAATACTGATGAAAATGGTGAAGCCTAGCTGCTGGATCTTTATCGGGACTTAATACAAATGCATTTTCCAAACTCTCGTTTGCATTATAATGCGTTTTTAAAAATTCGATAAAATAAAGTAAGTCGGTGGTATTAAATGTACGGTGCTTAAACGCTAGTAGTTTTTTAAGGTCAGACTCTTCATGCCCAATACAAAATTGATGTGGCGCATTATCCATTAGCTGCATCAGCTCTTTGGACTTTTGTATAATGGTAGTTCTATTGCCCCATGCAAATATGCTTGCAAAAAAACCGGCAATTTCAATGTCTTGTTTTGTTGAAAACAAATGCGGTATACAAATAGGATCGTCTTTAATAAAACTTACCTGATTGTATACCGCAACCTTGCTATCAAAAAATGCTTTAAGAGATGGTATGTTGGATTTATCTCCAGCCATCGCCATCTAATAAATTTCCAATGCCTCCAAGTACACTACCTTCTTCTCTTCTAGAGGTTGTAGCATACTGTAAAATGCGGCCAGCTAAACGGCTAATAGGTAGCGTTTGAATCCAAACAGTACCTGGTCCTCTAAGGGTTGCAAAAAACAAACCTTCGCCACCAAAAATGCTGTTTTTGATGCCACCGATAAATTCAATATTATATTGAACACCAGACGTAAAGCCTACAATACAGCCGGTATCAATTTTTAATAAATCGCCTTCCTGTAATTGCTTTTGTACCACATGACCGCAGGCGTGTAAAAATGCCATGCCATCACCTTCTAATTTTTCCATGATAAAACCTTCTCCGCCAAATAAACCAGTGCCTAATTTGCGTTGAAACTCGATACCCACGCTAACGCCTTTTGCAGCACATAAAAAGGCGTCTTTCTGACAAATAATTTTGTTTTGGTATCTCGATAAATCAAGTGGAATAATTTTACCTGGATATGGTGATGCAAAGCTCACTGTTTTAATGCCACCCGAGGTATTGGTAAACGCTGTCATGAAAAGGTTTTCACCTACCAATAAACGTTTTCCAGCATTCATGAGTTTGCCTAAAAAACCAGACTGTTGATTGCTACCGTCACCAAATAGTGTTTCCATTTGAACACCATCTTCCATCATCATAAAAGCACCTGGTTCGGCAATTGCAGATTCGTTCGGGTCTAATTCAACCTCCACATACTGCATTTCCTCTCCATAGATTTTGTAATCGATTTCGTGATTTTGTATCATAACATTTTATTTTAAAACCAGCTACCTACAAAGGTTTCGCCAGCGTTTTGTAATTTGTTTTTTCTCGCTTTCACTTTTATCTTATGCTTGATCATTACAGCCACCATTAAAAATAAGAAGATAAATGTAAATGGAGGAATACCTAAAAAGCTAATCCAAGTTCCACCAAACATTTTACGCATTGGTCTGCGCAGGCGCTCTGCAATTAAATACATACTTGGAACAATAATGAGTGTCATGAAAAATGCAAATGCAAGTCCAAATATAATGGTCCAGCTAAGTGGTTTCCAAAACGCAACACTATCGCCACCTAAAAAGATATGTGGGTTTAGTTCCGAAAATAAAGTGATAAAGTTGATGTTAAAGCCAATAGCAATTGGAATAAAACCAAGTATCGCAGCTACTGCAGTTAAGAGTACTGGAATAATTCTGGTTTTACCAGCCTGAATAATAGCGTCTCTGGTTTTCATACCCCTGCTTCTTAATTCGTCGGCAAATTCAATTACGAGGATACCGTTTTTAACCACGATACCAGCAAGTCCCACAATACCAAGACCTGTCATAAGACCTGATACCTCCATACCAGTTATTGCAAAACCTAAAAACACACCAATCACACTAAATAAGATTTCACTTAAAATGATTACCGATTTACTTACCGAATTAAATTGTAATACAAGGGTAAATAAAATAAGCATGAGTGCAATTAATAATGCTTTTCCTAAAAAGGCAACAGTTTCGGCTTGTTGTTCACCTTCACCAGTTTGCTTGATGGTTACCGCGTCTGTAACACCTTTAAAATCGGCAATATGTTTAGAAATTACTTGGTTAACAGCAGTGGCATTGTAACCTTCTGTTGTTAATACATTGGAGCGGAGTGTAATTAAACGCTTTTGGTTTTTACGTTTAACACTTCCTAAGGTGCTAGTAGGATCTACTTTTACAAGTGCACTGATAGGAATGTTTTTAACAGCACCGCCAGAAGCCATATCTCTAAAGGAAATACGCATATTTAATAAATCTGTTAGGCTTTTGCGCTGAACAGCATTATTGCGTAACTGAATTTTATATTCTTCTTTACCTTCTTTGATTTTTGAAATTTCTTTACCAAAAAGTGCGGTTCTAATTTGCATACCAATTTGTGCTGTCGAAACTCCTTCAATTAACGCACGCTCTCTATCAATACTTAAAGTGATTTCTGGATTTTTTAAATCCACATCCATTTTAAGTTCTTCTACCCCCGGAACGCGAATAGAATCTAGATAGTTTTTGAGTGAAGAAGCCGTTTTAATCATGGCATCAAAATCTTCACTGGCAATTTCAATATTGATGGGAGGGTCAGTTGGTGGTCCACCACTTTCTTGGTTCACGCTTATTTCTGTTCCAGGAATACCCTGAACGGCTTGTCTTACTTGATCTAGATACGGCGCCGTGCTTTTACCATCTCTTTTTTCATATTCTACAAATGATACTTGTATACGGCCAAGTTCACTTCTTGTAGTACGGTCACCACTGGTAGGGTCGGCGGCATTAACAGCTACGTTGCTAATAACACTTTCTACAATTGGATTTGTTTTGCCATTGTCAGTACCTAAAACTTTATTAACCCTTCCTTCTAGTACACGTGTAATAGAATCGGTGTAACGAACATCAGATCCTACTGGTAATTTGAGGTATACAAATAATTGGTTAGGATCTCCCTTAGGGAAAAACGAAACGGGTATTCTGCCTCCAACAATCGATCCTACAAATACAAACAAGGAAACAAAAAATAACGCGATAATACCAATTAATAAATGAACTGGTCTCCAACCTTTTAAAGCCCACTGTAATAGTGACTCGTAATGATTCATGATCCAAGGAAGGGCCTTATTTTGAAAATTATGAATCGCATCCGTAATAAAATACCTGTTTAGTACAACAAGTAGCATGAACGTAATTAATAGGTTTCCAAAAAATGGAGCACCAGCAATGTCTAGTAAAATGCCTAATCCAACAGCAATCCAAAATCCTTTCTTTTTAAAGATGGCAGATTTAGGTTCTTTGCTATCTGTTTCGGGGTGATTCATAAAATCAACCGCAAATACAGGGTTCATAATAAAGGCAACAACGAGTGACGCTGCTAGCGTAAATATGAGCATGGTAGGGAGGTAGACCATAAACTTACCAATGATTCCGGGCCAAAATAGAAGCGGAAAAAATGGAGCAAGTGTTGTTACGGTTCCAGCTAGTACCGGGATAAAAACCTCTCCAGCCGCCATTTTTGCAGCATTATTGACACTTAATTTGCCTTTGCCTTCAACAAATATGCGGTGCGTATTTTCAATTACCACAATGGCGTCGTCAACAATAATTCCGAGGCCAAATAATAGGGCAAATAGTACAATAAAATTGAGGGTAACATGTGTGCCAACAATTAAATCGGCGCCTGGTAAAAATACAAACGCAACAAACATACTGAGTGGTACAGAAAGTGCCACAAAAAATGCGTTCACTACGCCCATAAAAAACATAAGCACAATAAGTACTAGTATAAATCCAATAATAATGGAGTTTACGAGTTCATTAAATGAGCTTCTTGTTTTAATACTTTGATCACCAGATATAACGGCTTTTAAATTGTTCGGGTAAATACTTCCTTTTCCTTCCTCTACCATCTTTTTTACACCATCCGAAGTTTCAATTAAATTTTCTCCACTTCTTTTAATGATGTTAAGTGTTACCACATTTTTGCCATCTAGACGCGCAAAACTTTCACGTTCTTTAGTGGTATCTGCAATAGTCGCAATGTCTTTGAGGTAAATAGGAGCACCACTTGTGTTTCTTACAATGATGTTGGCGATATCGCCAGCCGTTTTGAGTTGCCCTTTTAGTTGAAGTGTTCTTTTCATGTTACCTACCTCTAGCAAGCCACCAGAGATATCCATGTTTTCTCTTTGAATGGCGTAGGTAATATCATCAAATGTAATTCCAGCGCTTTGTGCACGGTAATTGTCTACATTGATTTGAAATTCTCTTTCTGGCGCACCCACAATATCTACCCTGTTAATTTGAGTTAGATTTTCGAGTTTGTCTTTTAGGTCGTCTGCGTATTTTTTAAGACGCGGTAAATCAAAATCACCACTTAGGTTTACAGACATAATGGGCTGCTCACTAAAGCTTACCTCTATCACCGTTGGTTCAATAGTTAGGTCTTTAGGTAAATCTTGCTTGGCTTTATCTGTGGCGTCCTTCACTTTTTGAAGGGCTATTTCGGTTTTAACATCGGTATCAAATTCTACCATGATGGCCGAAAAATCTTGCTGAGAATTACTGGTAAATTTTTTAATTTTTGCACCCGTAATACTTTTGATTTGCTTTTCGATGGGTCTTGTTACAAGATTCTCGATGTCTTTTGGTGAGTTACCTACATACACAGTTTGTACATAAATGGTAGGTATAACAATGTCTGGAAACTGCTCTTTAGGTAGTGTCACAAACTGATAAATACCCGCAAGACTCACAAATAAAATCACCAAATAAATGGATGTTTTATTTTTGATACTCCAGGTTGTAGGCCCAAACTCTTTGAATTTGGCTTTTATATTTTCTGTGAATTGCATACAATATTTTTATTCGTATTCTAATTATTTACTAGCAAGTACAATGAACTGACCATCATATAAACTCTGAAACCCTTCAGTTACAATTTGGTCTCCTACTTGTAAACCTGTTTTAATTTCTAGTTGATCTTTGTAGAATTCACCAACAGTTACCATTCTTTTGCGTGCAATTAATTTGCCTTTTTCGTTAACAGCAACCATTACATATTTGCCTGTCTCGTCATTTTGTAAAGTGTTTACTGGAATAGCAATAGCATTGGGGGTGCTGTAATCTAAAATTTGTACAAGTGCAATTTGATTGGGTCTTAAATCTTTATCTGCGGCTACTTTAGCTTCAATAAAAAAGCTTCTAGAATTTGGATTAATGATTTTACCTACCACCGAAATAGGTGCCTGTATACTCTTTTGTAAATCAGGAAGGTTAATAGTAAGCTTGGTTCCTGTTTTAACACGTTGGCTATAGTTTTCAGGCACTTCTGCAGTCAACTTTAATTTTGTTGTGTTAACTATTTTAATTTGACCAGCACCTGCAAAAATTTCACCTACACGAACGTTGACGTCTTCAACCACACCATCTACATCACTATATACCGATGTAAATAGTACTTGTTCACGACTAATTTTCACTTGCTCTTGTGCCGTTTTAAGTTGATTTTCTAATAATTCAACATTGTTTTTTGCTGATATAAGTTGTACTTCAGTTCCAATATTTTGTTCCCACAAGTTTTTTTGCTTTTGATAGAGTGTTTTTGCAAAAGAAAGTTGTGTTTTTAATGTTTCTAAACCTTGCTCTGCGGCAATTACAGCTTGGCGCTGAATGGCATCATCTAATTTTAAAAGGAGTTTACCTTTAGGAACAACATCTCCTCTTTTTATAAATACACCTTTTACTTGTCCACCACCACCACGTGCAGTTACATACGATACACTCTCTGATTCAATTTTGCCTTGTAAATCAATATAGTGATTAAAAGTTTGCGCACTAAGAACCGCAGTAACAACAAGTTTACCTGTTGCTTGGTTAGCAGCGGCTGTATCTTGAGTTGCAATTTCTGATTCTAATGCACTTACTTCTTTTTTAAGTGCTGCTAGTTTATTTTTTTTGTCGGTTAAACTTCCACTTTTTTCAGTTCCGGTACATGCCGAAAAAGCTACTAAGGCGCTAAAAATTGTGATTTTAATGAATGCTTGCATGGTATATTTATTTACGTATTATTCTAATTATAATTTTCCTGTTGCTTTTAAGTAATCAACGCGTGCGATAATAGCACTATACATGGCACCAATATAATTGGTTTGTGCTGTTACTAAATCTGTTTGTGCACCCGTAATTTCCATATTGGATCCGGTTCCTATTTCGTATTTCTTCTTTGTTTGCCCATATACAGATTCTGCTAGTTGCATATTCTTTTTTTGGTAGTTGAGCGTACTAATAGCTGTTGCAAAATTCATTTTAGCCTGCGTAACTTCTGCGTCAATCGTGAGCCTTAGGTTTTGTAATTGATTTTCGGTTTGTTGTAAATCAATTTTAGCTTTTGTGATTCTAGCTTTTCTTGCAAAACCATCAAAAATGGGAGCACTTATATTGAGTCCAATAAAACTCGTTGTAAACCAGTCGCCACTTTTGAAAAAAGTGAACTGGTTTCTTTGCGCATTTTTAGTATATGCACCAGACATGGCCACTGTTGGCAAATAACTTAATTGATACCTTTTAATATTGTATTCGTTTAATTTTTTACCTAAGCTCACTGCCTGAAATTCTTTGCGATCACTGTATTGATAGTCTTGATTGCTAGCAATATCTGTTGTGATTTGATCTTCAGAAATTTTATCTGTTAATACTAAGGTATCTTTAATAGGCATACCCATTAAAGTTTTAAGACCAATATATCCAAGTTCAATTCCGTTTGAGGCCTTTAATTTTTCCGTTTGTAAATTGGCAATTTGTACGGCAATTTTATCAAGGTCTAATTTTTCTACAAATCCATTTTTATAGAGTTCTTTTGAATCGTGCTCTAATTTTTGAAGCCTTTCAATATTCGCATCTAGTAATGCAATTTGTGTTTTGCTTACAACGAGTTGATAATAGATTTTATGAATATTTGTTTTAATCATTTCCTCAGTAACCTCTGCAGACTTTTGTTGGAGTGCAATGGTGGCTCTGCGCGCTTGGAGCGCTACAAATACTTGACCGTCAAAGAGTAGTTGTTGTAATTGTACACTAGCATTGGCATTGAACTTGGTACCAAACCTTACCGGTATAAATGTGCCAGCAGTTCCTCCAAAAATTTCACCTGGCAAAAGAGATACCGGGAGTTCTAAATAGTTTACACCTCCAACAGTTGCATTTAAAGTAGGTAAGGCCGAAGCTGTAACTTCTTTGTTGATGGCTTCCTGACTTTTAATAGTTAGAAGTGCATTTTTTACTTGAAGATTGTTTTTGTTCGCATACTCGACACATTGTGTTATGCTAAATTCATTTTTTGTTTGCGAAATAGCCTTGCCTGCAAACGCCATAAGCGTTAGAGAAAGACTAGCTGCCAACATTCTTTTCGTGTTCATTTTCATTTATTTTTTCTTTCTTGCTTGTATTGTTCAATTACTTTTAATCCACTTTGGGTAGCTAAACCATGTAAAAAATTATCGGTTGTTTCTGTAATAATTTCTATGGCTGTGAATTTATTGGATGGAAAATGTTCAAAGTCAAACATCAAAAACATATTGGCAAGTCTTAATCTTGTTAATACGTCAACGTTTAGTTCTTTTCTGAACATTCCCTCAGCTTTACCTCTTTCTATATTTGCTTTAGTAATGTCATAAAAGAATGTGTTTTTATGCGTCCTAAATTTTTCGAAAGCGTTGCTATGGTATTTTTGTAAGTCAAACATCACGGAAGGGTTCATGTGTTTGAACATTTCTTGTGCGGTATCTAGTGCCAAAAAAATTTCGTGAATTGCATTTTCGCTGATAGCAGCATACCTGCTAAATTCATCGTGGTGTTTTTGTATTTCAATATCAATTACGCCCTCTACAAGCGCATCTTTATCTTTAAAGTATTGATAGATGGTTTTTTTGCTCATACCAAGGTGGTTGGCAATTTCATCCATACTAACGCTTCTTATTCCATATAACATAAAAAGCTCATGTGACTTTAT
>CAMAQW010000056.1 GCA_945860335.1 Sediminibacterium ginsengisoli
TAGGTGAGCGCCTACATTGCTGTCCCAGTCTGTTTCGCCTACACCCACTTCTACAAAATCAAATCCAATCAATTGTTTGCCGCTGGCAACTATTTTCTTGAATAGATATAAAATTTCTTCGCTTTCAAAACCACCCTGAACCGGTGTTCCTGTGTTAGGACAAAGTTTTGGATCTAGTCCATCAATATCAAAACTGATATACACGAGTTGAGGAAGTTGATTGACAATTTCATCTGTTATTTGCTTCCAAGTTTCACCCTCGTATTGTCTGGTTTTAATGTCTTTATCAAAATAGGTAACAACCCTGCCATTACTATTATTGATATAGTCCCACTCTTCACTACAAAAATCACGAATGCCCACTTGCACTAGTTTTTCAACACCTTCAATTTCGTTTAGCACGTTATACATAACAGATGCATGTGAGTAAGTAAAATGCTCATAGCTTTTTCTTAAATCACAATGAGCATCAATTTGTAAAATACCAAAACTGCCATATTTTTCGGCGAGTGCTTTTATATAACCTAGCGGGGTGCTATGATCACCTCCAATAATGCCTACTTGTTTTCCTTGCTTGAGAAGTTCGCTGGTTTGTTCGTATACCCAGTTGTTGAGCATGACACCACCTTCATTGATTTCTTTTAAGCTCTTACACATGAACTTGTTATCGCTCACAATTTCACCTTTAGAGATATAGTCAATAAAGAGTTCGGCCTCTTTGCGTAAGTAGTCACTTTTTAAAAGAATTTTTTTATTGGTTTCTCTTAAATAGAATCCTTTTTTCCAGCCATCAGGCACATCGGTATCTAGTAAATCTACCTGAATACTGGCCTTCCAAATATGTTCTGCGGCTCTTGAAGTGCCGGCTCCATAACTTACGGTTACTTCCCATGGAACGGGTAGTAAAATGAGGCTAGATTCCTCCTCAGAAAAAGGGAGGCCAAAAATGTTGTTATTAGGGTTTCCGACCTCATTTGGGTCAAAGTTGGATAATTGGCTCATACTGGGTTGTATTGCAAACAGGGCGCAAGTTAGCAGCTATTTTTCGAAATACGTTAAAGATTCTTGAATGGTTAAACAAGACCACCAAGATTATCCAATTTAGGCTACTTTTGTATTAGAAATCAGCGTTTTTATGAAAAAGACCCATATTATCCTGCTACTTTTGATTGCCGCCTCTATCGTTGTGCTCATTAGCTATACCGGTGATTTAACCACCTACGAGACCATCGCCTCGGCACGTGAAAAGGAAGGAAAATTCGTGAATTTGATTGCTAAAATTGATAAAACGCAGCCGCTTGTATATGACGCTGTTAAAGACCCCAATTATTTAACTTTTACAGCGGTAGACACCCTTGGTAATTCTATCAAAGTAATTTACCACAACAACAAGCCAACCGATATGGAAAAAAGTGAGCGTTTGGTGTTAAAAGGTAAAGTGCAAAATGGTCAATTTGAGTGTAAAGATATTTTATTAAAATGTCCATCAAAATATAAAGACAATCCCAATTCAATCGACAAAAGTCAAACAACCTATACTAACTAACTGCATCAATTAATTTTAATTCAAATGAATTATATCGGCGAACATTTGTGGCTTGGACAAGCAGGGCATATTTTTAACTTGGTTTCATTTGTTGCTTCTGTTGTTGCAACCATTGCCTTTTTTTTGGGTGGGGTAGCAGATCCCAATGATCCTAATGCAAAAAGTTGGATTAAAATTGGTCGTATTTTCTTTGTTTTAGAAGCCATCTGTGTTTTTGCCACTTTTTCATTACTCTATGTAATTATATCCAATCACTATTTCGAGTACAAGTATGCATACATGCATAGTGATAAGTCGTTACAGCCCGAATATTTACTCAGTTGTTTTTGGGAAGGTCAAGAAGGTAGCTTTATGCTTTGGAGTTTTTGGCATTGTGTGTTAGGGGTTGTCATTATGTTCACTGCAAAAAAATGGGAAGCGGGCGTGATGACTGTCATTTCATTTGCACAAGTACTATTGGCATCGATGGTGCTAGGCGTTTATTTGTTTGGCCATAAAATTGGATCAAGTCCATTTTCTCTTTTAAGAAATGAAATGGATTGGCCTATTTTAAGTAGACCCGATTATTTGACACTTATAAAAGATGGCACTGGGTTAAATACGCTCCTACAAAATTATTGGATGGTAATTCATCCACCCATATTGTTTTTAGGTTTTGCAAGTACCATTATTCCTTTTGGTTATGCGATGGCTGGTTTTATGCGTAAATCGCATGATTGGTTAAAGTCTGCGATTCCTTGGGCTTCTTTTTCTGCCGCAATACTTGGTTTGGGCATTATGATGGGCGCAGCATGGGCTTACGAAAGCTTGTCTTTTGGTGGTTACTGGGCATGGGATCCGGTAGAAAACGCTTCGCTGGTGCCTTGGTTAACACTTGTTGCAGGACTACATACCAACATGATTGCCAAAAGCACGGGCTATTCTCTGCGTCCAACTTATTTCTTTTACATCGTTTCTTTTTTATTGATTTTATATTCTACTTTCTTAACAAGAAGTGGCATTTTAGGAGATACATCGGTACATGCATTTACAGACCTTGGCATGAATACCCAGCTACTTGTATTCCTTTTGATTTTTGTAATTCCAGCATTTACCATTTTTGCTATTCGTTATAGATCAATTCCATCCATTGCTAAAGAGGAAGAAACAAGTAGTAGGGAGTTTTGGATGTTTATTGGATCATTGGTACTTTTTTTAGCTGGTATGGTTATTATTGCTAAAACTTCTACGCCGGTAGCTAATAAATTATTTGGTACCAATATTGCACCTCCCGAAGATCCAGAATTCGCACACAATCAAATTCAAATTTTTGTTGCCATTGTACTAGGCTTACTCACTGCGGGCACACAATTTTTAAAATACAAATACACGGATACCAAAAAACTGGTAAAAAATATTATTTGGCCTGTATTAGCAGCAGTCGTTATTAGTTTACTTATTGCAATTTTTGGAGACGTTAATTACACTAAAAAAGGACCGGTATTTTTATTTGCCATTCACCTAGCGATTTTTACGGCCGTGTATGCGGTTACTGGTAACTTGTCCTATATCTGGCTTGTATTAAAAGGAAAGTTAAAAGCAGCAGGCGCTTCTGTGGCACACGTTGGTTTTGGAATGATCCTAGTAGGCATTTTAATTTCTTCTGCTAAAAAAACAGTATTAAGTTGGAATACAACTGGCATTACACCACTTGCACAAGCTGCCCCTGGTGAAAAAAATCCTGCGGGTAACCCAGCCGAAAACTTAACACTATTTAAAGGTGTTGAAACCGATATGGGTAAGTTTATGGTGAATTACAAGCGTGACACTTTAAACGAAGCCGATCGAAAAAAATATTATGAAATAAGCTTTACAGCAAAGGACGGATCTGAATCATTTAATTTGTATCCTGATGTTATAAAAAATAACAAAGGCATGGAAGGCTTTGCCGCCAATCCAGCAAGCAAACATTACTGGTACAAAGATATTTTTGTGTACATCACTTCGTTCCAACAAAATGACGCTTTAGATACCACTCGTTTTGTTGACAAAGACATCAAAGTAGGAGATACCATCTATTATAGTAATGGACTCATGGTATTAAAAAGTGTATCCGTAAATCCGGCTTCTAAAAAAGAGACATTACTCCCTGGCGAAACTGCATTATTTTTAAATGTAGACGTAACAGCTAGAGATGGCAGAAAATATAGTGCTATGCCTGGTATTGCTATCGACAATTCAAATATTCGTCAAATTTCGGATACCGTTGTGGCACAATCTTTGGTATTGCAATTCAATAAAGTGCTAGATCAAGATAAGGGGATTTTACAAATAGGTGTTAAAGAATCTGGTTCGATTACAGATTTGATTACTTTAAAAGTGTACGAGTTCCCGATGATTAATATTTTATGGCTAGGTGTTATTGTAATGGTTGTAGGTTTTGTGATGTCCATTATTCAGCGCTACAAAGCATTAAAAAACAACCTAAAAGTTTCATAACTTACCACATGCGGTTAACACAAAAACATATTATTTGTTTGGTGCTTTTTTTCTTTACCGCAACAGCATTTGCATCAGCGCAACAGCGCGGCTCCCTCGATACCATGCGTGTTCATGCTTATATTACGCCAGAAGGTGATACCATTCCAGAGTCGATTCTGCCCCCTGTAGAAGTGTATGCTAAGCTAACAGGTCATTGGAAAAACTATTGGGCCGATTGGACAAGGCTTCGAAACGCAGTGTATGTAACATACCCGTATGCTATTGCGGCAAGCCGAATCATGAATGAGGTTAATATCAAATTGAGTGGTGTAACCGACAAGAAAAAGCGAAAGGCCATTATTAAATCTCGTGAAAAGGAACTAAAAAAAGAATTTGCAGATCAGCTGGTAAAATTATCGGTGTATCAGGGTAAGGTATTAATGAAACTTATTAATAGGCAAACAGGTAATAACTGTTACGAAATCATATCGGAATACAAAGGTTTTTTTAATGCCGCTTTTTGGCAGACTATTGCTTTTGTTTTTGGAAGTAATTTAAAACAGCCTTACAATCCAAGAGGAGATGACGCCGATATGGAAAAAATTGTATTGGATGTAGAAAAAATGTATGGCTACAAAAGTTAGCGGTATTTGTAGAGTAGTTGTTTAAATAAATCCCTGTCTATCATTTCGGCGCCTAAACTTTCTAAATGCTCAGTGTATACTTGGCAATCGATGAGTACAATGCCTTCCGCTTCTAATTGTTTTACATAACTAATAAATCCAAATTTGCTGGCATTGCTTTGGTTGCTAAACATACTCTCTCCAAAAAATAGTTTACCCATTTTTATGCCGTATAGGCCGCCTACCAATTTACCATTACTCCATGTTTCTGCGCTGTGGGCAATTCCTAGTTGGTGTAAAATATTGTAGGCTTTTTCAACGTCTCGTGTAATCCAGGTACCCTGTTGTCCTGCACGTTTTATTTTTTTACAATTGGCAATTACCTGATCAAATGCGGTGTTGGTTTTAAATTCAAACTCCTGTCTTTTAAACACCTGCTTCATGGTGGTACTAACTTTTAAATTAGCAGGATAGATCACAAACCTTGGGTTGGGGCTCCACCACAGTGGCGTTTCTCCTTCAAACCATGGAAATATGCCTTCTTGGTATGCTTTAATAAGTCTTTCAGTACTTAAATCGCCACCCATGGCAAGTAAGCCATCTTCAAGTGCGCTTTCTATGGGCGGGAACCAAATGTTTTCATCAAGTATTGTTAGCGACATTAGTTTTTTGTGGATTCGATAGTGGCACTAATACCTCTTTCTGTGATGGCGTCACACATGAGTTTTAAGGTATGATAATCTCCATTTTTTACAGCGTATTTGCCATTGTGGTGGATAATCATGGCAGACTGCTCGGCCTGCTCCTGTGTGTGTTTGCAGATGTCCATTAGGGTTTCAATGACCCATTCAAAAGTATTGACTTCGTCGTTCCAAACAATGAGCTGAAAGGGGGTAGCTGTTGCTGTGAGTGTGTCCGTTTCTTCGGATTCCCAAGGCTTTGTTTGGTTGTAGATGTCCCTCATCTTGTAAAATTAAAGAATGTTATTTACAATTTAAAAACACTTAATTTTATTTCTGTTAAAAGCGCGTTATGAAAAAAATTATTCCTTTTTTATTTTTAATCATTAGTGTTCAAATAGCAGCTTGTAAAAAGCCGTACAAGATTATTGAACCCCCTGTTACCCCTGATACAAGCTTTTTTGCAAGAGGGGCTGATATTGGATGGTTGTCAGAGATGGAAGCGGCAGGTATCAAATTTTATATGTCTAATGGAACTGAGTCCGATTGTATTTCAGTGTTAAAAAGTAAAGGAATTAACTCGCTTAGGTTTAGGGTTTGGGTAGATCCAACAGATGGTTGGTGTGGTCAGGCCGATGTGGTAAAAATGGCAGTAAGGGCAAAAAATGCGGGCATGCGCGTAATGATTGATTTTCATTACAGTGATTTTTGGGCCGATCCAGGAAAGCAAAATAAACCTAAGGCTTGGCTGAGTTTAAATGCGGCTGGATTAAACCAGGCGGTATACACACATACTAAAACAGTTTTAACGGCGCTTTTAAATGCGGGTGTTGTTCCTGCATGGGTACAAATTGGTAATGAAACCAATGATGGTATGTTGTGGGAAGAAGGACGTGCGTCAAAAAATATGGCACAGTTTGCTGCCATGGTAGCAGCTGGAGCAAAGGCTGTGCGTGAAACAAGTGCTAGTTCCAAGGTTATTGTTCATATTTCTAATGGATATGACAATGCATTGTTTAGATGGATTTTTGATGGATTAACAGCAAATAAAGTGGATTATGACATCATTGCAATGTCTTTGTATCCGAGTGTTTCCAATTGGTCAAGTTTAAATATGCAATGCTTAAACAACATGAATGATATGGTGGCTAGGTATAATAAAGAAATTATGATTAGCGAAGTTGGAATGGAAATGGCAGCAGCTACTGCATGTAAATCATTTATTCAAGATTTAATTGCAAAAACAAAATCAGTAAATCAGAAAAAAGGATTGGGTGTATTTTACTGGGAACCTCAAAGTTATAATAGCTGGAAAGGGTACAAGCTGGGTGCGTTTGATGATACAGGAAAACCAACCGTTGCAATGGATGCTTTTATGAATTAATATTTTCTTTTTCAACTCTTCTAGTACCCGCATACATTTCGTATTCTAGTAAACGGCAATCTATTTTGGCGTTTAAAAACTCAATACGTCTACTAGGTTTGAGCCTTATTTTCTTTGCCAATTCTAGGTTGCCCGTAAATATATAACCGGTAGCGCCTTTGCATTTATTTTTTAAAAAGTCGCCCATTCTTGCATAAGTGGCTTCTAGTTCAATTTCTTCACCCAGTCTTTCACCGTATTCTGGATTAAACAAAATAACGGCGCCCTCCATATTGTCAGGCATTTTGGTAGATTCAAAATCGCATACCTGAAAAGTAATGAGGTCCTCAACACCAGCTGCTGCTGCATTTATTTTTGCAATATCAATGGCTTGTTTACTCATATCAGAAGCAATAATTTGTAAGGCTGGAAGTGATCTAATTTGATTTTCAATAATAGCCCGTTCATTTTCATACACTTCTTTTTTATAGCCTAAAACGTGCATGAATGCATAGTTCTCTCTTAAAAGACCAGGTACCCTTTTGGTTGCAATTAGGGCGGCCTCTATGGCTAAAGTCCCTGAACCGCACATAGGGTTTATAAAAGGAGTGAACCTGTCCCATTTGCCCGACAAAATAGTGGCAGCAGCAAGTGCTTCCAACATAGGGGCTTTTCCTGGAATCTTTCGGTAACCATGCCTCGCTAACGAATCGCCAGTGGTATCAATAAATACTTCGGCCTCATCATATTTCCAATAGAGGTAAACAACGGCACCGGTTAGTTCAGATCCAGTAGAAGGTCTTTTGTTAGCCACCTTCCGCATCCGGTCTACAACTGCATCTTTAACCCTAAGGTTCGCAAATAAATTGGTGGTGATGGTGGTATGAAACACATTACTTGTTACAGAAAAATACCCGCCCGGATCAATTATTTTTTCCCACTCAATGGTAGTGAGGTTTTCATATAATTCGTCGGGATTGTTACAATTAAAAGATTTGATGGAGTATAAAACCTGGCTCGCTGTTCTAAGATTTAAATTAAGTCGAATGCAATCGTTTATGGTGCCCGTGATTTCTACACCCGTTTGAAAACTTCGGTCGATGTTAAACCCGAGCGAAATCACTTCGGTGGCAAGAGCAGGGGATAACCATTTATGGCAGGTAATTACAATTTTATTGGGCGTTGTAAAGGGTTGCATTACACAAATTTAATTTAAATGGCTTAATGGGGGGTATATAAAAAAAGCCCTCGATACAATCGAAGGCTTTTCTGTGTGGGAGCACACGGGTTCGAACCGCGGACCCTCTCGGTGTAAACGAGATGCTCTAAACCAACTGAGCTATGCTCCCTTTTTATTGGAGTGCAAAAATAGGGTCTGAAGTGAAACTGCCAAAAAAAACTTTGATTTTTTAGCGAATTAATTGAATTGAAGCGATGGAAACCTATATAATTGGCTATCATACACAAAAAGCTCCTCTATTTCATAGTCCCAATACTTATACAGGGGTGATTTTTTGAGGTATTTAGCGGCCGCTTCTTTAGAATCGGTATTGAGGGTAATCCAGCAGGTTTGACTCTCCATGCTCACCGCATAGCTGTCAATAATACTCTTATTAAATAAGAAGTTGATATAACTGCGGTGGGGTGGAACCAGCGTCATAAACTGGTCGTCCATTGTAAATTTGATAATTGCCTGAAACTTTTTCATACCGAGTTCTTTAATACTGCACTACTAATCTACAATTTTCGTGCCTAATTGTTACAATCTTACAAAATTAATTTTGCGATCCTGCCTCGGCCACCGGCTAAGTATACGGTACGTCCATTTTTTGCCTTTTGCACCACATGAAAACTCTCTTTGGAAACTTGTTCCCAATGGATGCCGCCATCGTTACTAATGTCTATGCCCGATGTACCACAGGTAATTAATGTTTCATTGTCTAAATAAATAACACAAGACCTATAACCGTGTGGGTTAACAATGGGGGTTGTATAAGTTCTATTGCCGTTTTCAAAAGCAACTAAAATACAATTGAACCTGCTAATGGTATCATGTGCAAAATCGCCACCAACAATTACACCTTTTTGGATTTTATTGTTAAATGCAATCGAGTTGGCGCCCGCCGAACTAAAGCCTTGCAATAATGGCAGCGAATCATTAAATGAATGGTTTAAAAAATCTTTTAATCGAGATTTGGTGCCACCTGTAACAACGAGCCATGGGGCATCTTTACTATAATTTGTGATAGCTATATTGGTGCCACTTGAGGCAAACATCGCTTCACCCGCTGGTACGGTAGGCACATTTTTTAATTCTTTTTTAGAAGGTTTGACCCAAGTGTTACCGCCATCAAAAGTTTTGGCATAAAATATTTTGTTCTTGATGGGATCGCCTACAACCATGCCTACTAATTGTCCCTCTACTTTTTCAAAATGCATCGCGTCTAAAAACATGCCAGTAGTTGTATCTTCAAAAACTTTTTTCCAATTTTTACCACCATCCGTAGTTTTTAAAATAATGGCGGGCTGGTCTACTGCCATAATAATGGCGGTGTTTTGATCAAAGGCTTCTATGTCTCTAAAATCTCTTTTTTCAAAACCAGGCACCTGCGTCCACTCAATATTTTTGCCGCCGTCTGTACTTTTTGCTACCATACCACCGGATCCGCTGGCCCAAAAAATGTTATCATTTACAACACTCAGTCCTCTAATACTCACTTTATTGCTAGATGCTAGTAAGCTAATACTTATATCTGGTGTAGGTTTTATGGAAAGCGGGATCTGGTTTTGCGCGGAAACCTCAATGCTTGTAAGTAGCCATAAAACAGCGCTACAATAAAATATTTTTATAAACCGCATAGGATGTACATTTTTGCATGGTTAACTAGGCTAAATCTAGAACAAGTTTTATACCCAAAAAAATAATATTGATGATACCGTATTGGATGAGTAGAACGCAGTTAATGTTAGGAGATGAGCCCATACAAACCCTGATGTCTAAAAATGTACTCGTGGTTGGGCTGGGAGGCGTTGGTGGCATTTGCGCAGAAATGATAGCGCGCGCAGGAGTAGGTAAAATGACCATAGTAGACGCGGATACGGTAGATTTAAGCAATGTGAATAGACAAATACCGGCCCTACATTCTACTGCAGGGAAACCAAAAGCCGAAGTGATGGCAGAACGCTTAAAAGATATTAATCCAGATTTAGATTTAACAGTATTAACAGAGTATATAAAAGAAGAGCGTACCCGAGAAATTTTAGATCAGGGGAATTTTGATTACGCAGTTGATTGCATAGATACCTTGTCTCCAAAAGTATATTTTATCAAAGCTTGTATTGACAGAAAAATTCCCATTGTAAGTTCACTGGGGGCTGGTGGTAAAATGGATCCTTCGCAAATAAAAGTGACAGATATTTCAAAAACCTATCAGTGTAATTTGGCAAAATATGTTCGTAAAAAATTACACGCTCTAGATATTTACAAAGGGCTTACGGTTGTATTTAGTCCCGAAATGGTAGACCAGTCAAAAATTATTGAAACAGAAAAAGCTTTTCCTAAAAAGTCAATTATAGGAACGCTATCATACATGCCTGCTATTTTTGGTTGCACCACAGCTAGTGTCGTTATTAGAGACCTAGGTGGGTTAAAATTAGTAGA
>CAMAQW010000057.1 GCA_945860335.1 Sediminibacterium ginsengisoli
GGCATCCAAATATCGTCTTGGTCACTCAGCGCAACATAAGAAGCGTTTGCAAGTAGCATTCCCTTCTCAAAATTTTTAATATACCCAAGTCTAGTTCCATTTTGCACCACCATTACTTCCGGATGATGCGCTGCAAAATTATTTGCAACCTGTAAAGTATCATCTGAAGAATCGTCGTCTACAATAATAATTTGACTTGGCTTATAGGTTTGCTGTACAATACTTTCTAATTGTGCGCGCAAATAAGTGGCGCCATTATAAGTGGCAACAACAACGGCTACAGTAGGATTTTTATTTTCCATGGTACCCATTATTAGTATGCTTGAACAAATTCAAAAATATTAAATTGAGAATCCTGCGACGCTTCTGTAATCGCTTCTAATAATGCAGTGGCATTGATATCTTGCATCCTTTTTTGTTGAATCAATCGAAGTGCTTTTTGTGTGAGCAACCAATTTTTTCTAGTAGGATCCTGCAGCTGTAACTGATGTGCTGCAATGGCTTCCGCTAATTCTGGTATGCCCGTTTTTTGTGCGGCAATTGTTTTTATAATTGGAATTTGATAAGACGTATTTGAAAAACTTGGTGCCATCATTTGTTTTAAATGATGCACAAATTGATCTGCTTCTGGACGATCACTTTTGTTCACTACAAAAATATGTGCGATTTCCATGATACCAGATTTCATAGTTTGCACTTCATCACCAGCTTCCGGAACGACTACAACAACAGTGGTGTCGGCGAGTCCTGCAATTTCAATTTCACTTTGTCCTACACCCACCGTTTCAACAATAATTTCATCAAAACCGGCCAACTGCATGAGCTGTGTTATTTCTAAAATATGTGTATGTAGTCCACCCAGCGCACCTCTACTTGCTAATGAACGTATGTAAACGCCGGAATGATTGTACCACTCGCTCATTCTAATTCGGTCACCAAGTAAGGCGCCTAAATTAAAGGGAGAAGAAGGATCTACACAAACTACCCCTACTTTTTTTCCGGCGGCTATCCAGTTCGCAATTAAAGCGTCTACCAGTGTACTTTTCCCGGCACCCGGAGGGCCGGTAATACCGGTAACCGAACATTTATGTGAAGGTGTTATATGCAATAACTGCTGATAGCCCGTTACTTCGTTTTCTACCCAAGAAATACCCCTGGCCAAAGATTTAAAATCTCCAGCTATTACACCTGCCGCTATTTCCTGTGCGTTATTCATCGGTATTATTTAATGATTTTAAAATTACTAAAATCAAATAGACGAATGCCCGTTAATTTTTCGAAGTAATACAAGATGCGGTCTTTGAAAGAAAAAGTTTTTCTGGTGGTGTCAATTTCAATTTTCCAACTTTGTCTTGCAATACGAGGTTGCATAACAGCAGGGTGCGTACCCATAAATTTTTCGAGTGAATCGTAGGCCGTAAAATCCCAATGCTGGTTGTCTTTTAAAAATTCGTTGAGCTCTGCATCCGAATGCCAAAGCGCACTAAAATTTTTTATTTTTTTTGCCATTTGTGCAGGACTTTTTACCCATCCGTAATGATAAACGCTTGCTGCCACAGGCTTTACATCAATTTTAGTAGTGCCCTTTCTAAATCCTTGGGCGTCTTTGTACGCAGTAATTTCTTTTTTATTTCTAATAACACGCACTTCTTTGTTGTACCATTTTCTACTATCACCCACATAATCATACGTACCATAAAAATGTACATAATCAAAAAGTAGTCCTTCTACACGCGTATCGTTTTTATATTGTTCGCATGCCGCTTTTATAGCTGCGTGGTATTTTTCATGCACTACTTCATCGCCCTGAATATAAAAAGCCCAAGTACTATTTGGATCGATGAGTGCAAACGCTTTATTGGTTTCTACAGCTAGTACAGCACCGCCTTTTCGTAAATTAGGATCCCACTCCGATTCGTAAATTTTTATTTTTGAATCACCTATCGAACGCATGAGACCAAGGGTGTCGTCTTCAGATTTTCCTACCAGCACAATCATTTCGTCTACCATAGGTAAAATAGAAGTAATCGCTTCCACAATGGGATAGTCATTGATTACTGCATTTTTAATAATGGTAAAGCCACTAATTTTCATGGCTACAAAGTAACCGTGAAATTGCAGGCTATCCAAGTAAATAGTGCAGCAAGCTAGACAAAAGCATTATTTTTGAACTCGGAACATACCAATGCTTCATTTATGGAAAGAACCCTCTGCTTTGATTTTGGTAATACCCGGCTTAAATGTGCTGTTTTTGAAGGTCGCGACCTACAACAAACCATTCATTTAACCGATGATTCGGTGGAGAGCATTAACGAACTGCTCCAAAACCACCATCCTACTAAAATTATTTTATCCTCTGTGATCAAGCACCGAGAGGGACTAGAGGCGCAATTAGGGGCTGCTGCCAAATTTCATATGCTAGGTCATGCCAGCAAATTACCCATCACCACGCCCGTAGGGAAGCCAGAAACCATTGGAGCCGACAGGCTAGCCATTTGTTCGGCGGCTGTAGACCTATTTGGAGGCCAGCACAACCTAGCCATTGGCCTAGGAACCTGCATTACCTATAATTTTACCAACAAATACCACGAATTTTTAGGGGGAAGTATTTCGCCGGGTATGAACATGCGCTTTAGGGCCATGCACGAGCAAACCGCCCTTTTACCCCTTATTGAGGCCCAAAACCAGTTCCCACTAGTGGGATATGACACCAAAACCAACCTACTTTCAGGGGTAATACTGGGTATGGCCAAAGAAATTGACGGTATTATTGAAGCTTACGCCGAAAAATACAGCAACTTTAACGTGCTCTTAACCGGGGGGGATATGCCTTATTTTGTACCACACTTAAAAAACAGGATATTTGCCGACCCTAACTTAATATTTAAAGGCCTTTATGCGATCAGTGAGTTTAATAATGGGTAGGTTTTTCCTACCAATGCTAATTAACGGATGTTTCTTTTTGAATGCGAAGGCACAAGAAAATTCTCCTTTTACAAGGTATGGACTAGGTGATGTGTCACCGGGAAGCCATTCCATTAGTAGATCGATGGGTGGCCTTACCGCAGCCTACGCAGATGGTCAGGTAAACAATGTTGGACAAGCCATCAATTTTGCGAACCCAGCTACCTACGGAAGCTTTTTTATGGTGTCTTATGATTTAGGTTTAACCATAGATTCTAGAACGTTAAGAAGTGCAAATCCTTCCGATAAATTTACTTCTAATAATTTTTATCCAACCTATGTTGCATTTGGTGCGCCCATCAAAAGCAAAAAAAACCTAGGCTTTGCTTTTGGATTAAGACCTGCGAGTAAAATAAATTATTCGGTGGTTGAACGTTCAAGAATTGCAAACGATAGTTTGGGTACTGTTTACGAAGGAAGCGGCGGACTCAATCAATTATTTGTAGGTCTTGGAAAAAAATGGAAAGGATTTAGTGTTGGATTTAATACCGGATATAATTTTGGTAGAAGAGAAATTTCAACCAAAAAAACTTTCTTGAACGATACCGTATTTTATTATCAATCTAACTCTGCAACCATTAGCAATTTTAGTGGCGCCTTTTTAAATAGTGGTTTTCAATATGATTTTGTGGTTGCCCAATCTGTAAATAGCTTAACTAAAGTAACCAACAAATATTGGATTAGACTTGGTGCAACAGCTACCATGAGTCAGCAATTAAAAGCTACACAAACCACTACCAGAGAGACTTTCACACAATCACAAACGGGTGATATCACAATCGATAGTATTTATAAGGTTGTTGATGTACCAGGCACTATAGAAATTCCAGCAACATATACCGCTGGCATTACATTACACAAAACAGCTAGCAACAATAGAGGCTTATTTGAACTTTGGTCACTTGGTGCCGAATACACAAGTACGCAGTGGACTAAATATAGATACTACAATCAATCAGATAGACTGGTAGATAGTTGGCAGTTTAGAGTAGGTGCTCAGTTTTGTCCCGACCCTGTTGCCGGCAGAAATTATTGGAGCAATGTAAATTACCGTGCTGGATTTTTTGTGGGTGAAGATTATGTAAATCCAGATGGCAATGGTTTAAAACAATTTGGATTTTCGATGGGTATGGGACTTCCCATAAAAAAATGGAACGCTTATGACAGACAGTTTACCGTTCTTAATACCACAGTACAATTTGGCAAAAGAGGATCTAACGTAAATAATTTTACAGAGAGCTATGCACAATTTACAATTGGTTTTAGTTTAAGCGATCTTTGGTTCCAGAAACGTAAATATGATTAATCATAGCACACATAAAATTTTAACTTCAGCAGCCATATTTTTTGGCTGCTTTTTTATGCTTGCTTGCGAAAATGATGTGAACGTAGTAAAAGAATTAGGTGCTAAAACAACGAGCATTGAAGAGGGTATCCAAATAGAAAGTTATTTAAGCAACGAAGGAAAAATAAGTGCCAAATTAACGGCACCACTGCTGCTTCGTTACCAAGGGGATAGTGCCAGAAAAGCAGAATTTCCAAAGTCATTACATGTAGACTTTTTTGATGATAGCCTCAAATTAGAGAGCAAACTAGACGCCAAATACGGTAGATACCTCGAAAATGACCGAAAAGTTTACCTCAGAGACAGTGTTGTAGTGTTTAATTTAAAGGGAGACACCCTTTTTTGCAAAGAACTCTATTGGGATCAGGGTACTGAGCGGTTTTTTACCGATAAAGAGGTAACACTCGTGCAAACCTACCCTTATAAGCAAAAAGGTAAGTATGCCAATGGGTTTACTTCCAACCAAAATCTAACTAATATTGTTTTCTTTACAGTGCTTCCTGGTAGCTATGCCGTTTTACCAGATAGCGTTTTGTCAAAATAAGTTTTGAACTAAAATTACGATCATGGAATATAGAAGAATGGGCCGCACCGGTTTACAATTAAGTGCTTTAAGTTTAGGCAGCTGGGTAACCTTTCACAAACAAATTGAAGACATTACCGCCGACACTTTAATGGGTATGGCGTATGATGCTGGCATCAATTTTTTTGACAACGCAGAAGGTTATGCATTTGGTGAAAGTGAAAAGATGATGGGTTGTGTATTACAACAAAAAAAATGGGACCGTACCTCTTATACCCTTTCTTCAAAAGTGTTTTTTGGATGGAGAACCAACAATAAACCCAATCAAACTGGACTTAGTCGTAAACACATCATAGAAGCCTGCCACGAGGCTTTGGGGCGTTTACAAACAGATTATTTAGACCTCTATTTTTGTCACAGACCTGATCAAAACGTGCCCATCGAAGAAGTAGTTTGGACGATGCACAATTTAATTACGCAGGGTAAAATATTGTACTGGGGAACTTCGCAGTGGAGTGCCGCAGAAATTATGGAAGCACACCGCGTTGCAGATCAACATCATTTAATTGGACCTACCGTGGAGCAACCGCAATACAATATGTTTGAGCGTTTTAAAATGGAGCAGGATTATTTACCGGTGTTTAAAAACAAAGGCTTAGGTACCACTATTTGGAGCCCACTTGGTGCTGGTTTTTTAACGGGTAAATACAACGAGGGTATTCCTACAGATAGTAGATTGTCCTTAGAGGGTTTTGACTGGCTCAAAGAACGCTGGGTACAAGAGGGTAAAATTGAAAAGGTAAAAAGTTTGAGCGTTTTTGCCGCCGAACTAGGCATTAGCATGGCAGCAATGGCCATTGCCTGGACCCTTAAAAATCCAAATGTAACCACCACCATTTTAGGGGCTACCAAAGCGTCTCAATTAACCGAAAATTTGAAAGCCTTAGATGCGCAAAAGCTACTAACAACTGAGGTTATGGAGCGTATTGATGCTATTTTAGGGAATAAGCCATTTATGGATTTAGCATAATATTCTGTGTATATTTACGTTTGTCTATAAGACTATGGCAGATCAACTTTATACCATTATTTGGATTGTAGTATCCCTTATTTTAATTGGCTTTTTTGCCGGTTACGAAATCGCTTTTATTAGTGCCAACAGACTTAGTATTGAGCTCAAAAAAAAGCAAGGACTTAGAAGTGGCATCATACTCTCTAATTTTATGGAGAGCCCGGCAAAATTTATTGGAACTTGTTTAATTGGTCTCAATATTGTGCTGGTTGTTTATGGACTTTTATTCACTGCTTTTTTAAAAGGAATTGCATGGAATCCATTAGAAGTTGAAAACGAATACCTGAAACTTGTTATTGACACCATCATTTCTACATTTGTTGTACTTGTTTTTGGAGAATTTATTCCGAAGGCTATTTTTAAAGCACGCAACGATAAATTAATTGCATTTTTTGCACCTGTTGCAGATTTTTTTCATACGCTACTTCAACCCCTTGCTAGTGTTTTTGTTGCTATTGCGCAGTGGATATTGACCTATATTTTTAATGTGCGCGTGAACAATAAAAATGAAGCTTTTAGTAAAGTGGATCTCGAACATTTTTTTCAGCAAACCAAAGATCAGGACGAAGAAAATCAAGAATTAAATACCGAACTTTTTGAAAATGCACTAAGCCTTCCACTCGTGAAAATCAGGCAGTGCTTGGTTCCTAGAACAGAGATAGAAGGTGCTGATATCCATACGAGCATTGAAGATTTAAAACAACAATTTATAAAAACACAGCTGAGTAAACTTGTTATTTATGATGATAGTGTAGATTCTATTTTGGGCTATGTGCATCAAATTGATCTTTTTAAAAGACCTACAACCATACAAGAAATTTTACATCCCATTATTGCAGTTCCTGAAAGTATGTCGGCCACCGATCTGATCAATAAATTTACCAAAGAGCGTAAAAGTATTGCTTGGGTAGTAGATGAATTTGGTGGAACCGCGGGTATTGTTACGATGGAAGATGTACTTGAAGAAATTTTTGGTGAAATTAGAGACGAATACGACGTAGAAGAATTTGTAGAAAAGCAACTTGCCGCCGACGAATTTATTTTTAGTGGTCGACTAGAATTAGACTACCTCAAAGAAAAATACGAATTGGATTTTCCTGAAAATGAATCCGAAACACTAAGTGGTTATATCATCAATAAACACGAAGCCATTCCAAAGCAAAAAGCAACCATCATTGTAGACCATTACCAAATTGATGTTTTAACGGTAAGCGACACAAGAATTGAGATGGTAAAACTTAAAATCTTGCGATAGAAACCCTAACTTTAGCCTCCCAAAAGGTCCCAAAAATGGCATTATTTAACAGAAATAGAGGCGAAGAGAAGGCCGAAATGACTTTTATTGACCACCTAGAAGAACTGCGTCAGCATATTATCAGGTCTGTGATTGCTATTTTGGTGATGGCGGCCATTATATTTATTTACAGAGACTGGGTTTTTGATAATGTCATTACCGGCCCTATCAATCCCGATTTTATTAGCTACCGTTTACTATGCGACTTTAGTCATTGGGCGCATATGGGTGATGCACTTTGCATGCCTCCCGTAAAAATCAATATGCAAACAACCACATTTGGTGGTCAATTTTTAAGTAGTATTTCTTTAGCGCTTATTGGTGGTATACTTATTTCTTTCCCATACATTTTTTGGGAGTTTTGGCGCTTTATAAAGCCTGCATTAAAAGACAAAGAATTATCCAATACACGGTTTATTATTTTTTGGGTTTCGTTTTTCTTTTTTACAGGTGCAGCGTTTGGTTATTTTTTACTAGGACCATTTACCTTTAACTTTTTAGGAAGTTTTACACTTGGTACCAAGGGCGTGCTTGAAACAAGACCTACACTCACCGATTATTTAGACAACTTAACCAATCTCATACTTGGATGCGGTATTGCTTTTGAGCTTCCAGTTCTTGCTTTTATTCTTACTAAAATTGGACTTATCACACCCATTTATTTAAGAAAAATTCGCAAATATGCAGTTATAGTTATTTTGCTAGCTGCTGCTATCATTACACCTAGTCCAGATTGGATGAGCCAGCTTATTGTTTTCATTCCATTGTTTACACTCTATGAACTAAGTATTTTAGTGTCTGCAAGAGTAAGCAAACAAAGAATCAAAGAGGAAGAAGAAGAGTGGAGTTAATCACATATCTTTCATACTAGATAAATACTTTACATTATGAGTTTTGTTTTTGACGCATCTAAACCTATCGCCATTGGATCGGACCATGCCGGTTTTGAATACAAAGAAGCGATTAAAAAATGGTTGGTGCACAAAGGTTATCAGGTTCAGGATTTTGGTACGCCATCTCTAGATTCTGTAGACTACCCCGACTATGCGCATCCAACGGCAGCGAGCGTAGCGAGCGGTGAAAGTACTTTTGGTATTTTAATTTGCGGAAGCGCTAATGGTGTTGCCATGACGGCTAATAAGCACCAATCCATTAGGGCTGCACTATGCTGGCAAACAGATGTAGCCGCTCTCACAAGACAACACAACGATGCCAATGTTATTTGTATCCCTGCAAGATTTGTTGCATTAGCACTTGCCGAACAAATGATTGAAGTATTTATGGAAACTGCTTTTGAAGGCGGTAGACATGCGGGTCGTGTTGGAAAAATTTCATGTTCTTAATTAATCAATAAAATCCTCTTATGAAAAAATTGATCTGGATCTTTTTTCCTTTGATGAGTACGCTTGCGTTTGCGCAAAAAGCCGATGACCTCACCAAATTTGGAAAAGTAATTACAGTTAATGGTCTAAAAGACAAACTTACTATTTTGGCAAGCGCCGAAATGGAAGGTCGTGAAACAGCTACTCCTGGACAAAAGCGTGCAGCTGCGTATATCGAAAGTGAATTTAAAAGAATGGGCTTACAGCCAGGGAATGGCGATAGCTACCAACAATTGTACCCCGTATACCAAGATGCACTCACTGAAAAGAAATTAGTAGTGAATGGTAAGAACATGGACTGGGATAAAGACTTTAATTTTTCTATGCAAACCATTGCAAGTGGTAATTTTAATTTTAGCAGCATTGTATTTGCGGGATATGGTATTGTAGATACAGCTAAAGGCATCAATGACTATGCTAATCTTGATGTAAAAGGAAAAGTAGTAGTTGTTGTTGAAGGTTCAAGTGCAGGTATGCCTACCATGGGTGCTGGTGGAAGCCGCGCTATGAATGCGAATCCAGCATCTCCTGCAGCTAAAATGCGTGCAGCAAGTTCAAAAGGTGCCATTGGTTTACTTTTTGTATCTGCCGATTTTCCTAAAAGAATGGCTACCCAAGTTAAAGGTGGTATGTACCTCAAAAAAAATAATGCACCTGGATTTTTAATGGTGAATATTTCTGCTGCTGTTGCAAGTTCTTTACTAGGTAATACGGCAACTTTAAGTTTAAGTGATATTGCTGCTACTACCAAAGGTTCTTACAGCTCAGCTTTACAAATTGTTGCCACTAAAACAACTGAAAATTTAGAAAGTAGCAACGTAATTGGTGTAATTCCTGGTACCGATAAAAAAGACGAGTACTTGTTTTTAACAGGTCACTATGATCACCTAGGTAAAAGAGGTGATGTGATTTACTATGGTGCTGATGATGATGGTTCTGGTACCGTTGGTGTTATGCAAATGGCAGAAGCTTTTGCAGCTGCTGCTAAAAAAGGAAAGTACCCACGCAGAACAGTTGTATTTATGGCTGTAAGTGGAGAAGAAAAGGGCCTATGGGGTTCTGAATATTACTCGGAGCACCCAATTTATCCTATGGATAAAACAACTGCCGATTTAAATACTGATATGATTGGTCGCGTAGATACAGAGCGTATGACCGCTGATACCTTAAATTATATTTATGTAATTGGTCATGATAAATTAAGTTCTGAACTACAAAACATCAATGAAACTGCGAATAAAAAATCGGCTAATCTAGTACTTGATTATAAGTTTGATGATCCTAACGATAAGAATAGAATTTACTACCGTAGCGATCATTATAATTTTGCGAAAGTAGGTGTGCCTATTTTATTCTTCTACGATGGGATGCTTCAAGCAGACTACCACAAACCTACAGATACCGTAGATAAAATCAATTTTGAATTGATGCAAAAAAGAACCTTAATGGTATTCTATACTGCTTGCGAAATTGCAAACAGAGATGCGATGTTAAAAAGAGATATTCCTTTAACAATGCCTGCGCGTTAAGCTTTTGAATTTAATATTTTAATGCCTCGGGAAACCGGGGCATTTTTTT
>CAMAQW010000058.1 GCA_945860335.1 Sediminibacterium ginsengisoli
CAATCTGAAGTATCTGGTCGCGTTACTTTTTTACAAATTCCAGAAGGAGGATCTGTTGCAGCTGGAACTGTATTAGCACGTATCAATGATGCCGATTTAAAAGCATCTCAACAAAAAATAAATGTGCAATTAGATCTTGCACAAAAAAATGAAGTAAGGCTTAAAAAGTTGTTGGCAATTGGTGGCATCAACCAAGCAGATTATGATGTAGTACTTAACCAAGTGAATACTTTAAAAGCAGACTTAGCAGTACTTCAAGCGCAGCTTGATAAAACAGTTATTAAAGCGCCATTTGCTGGAACCCTTGGTCTTCGTATGATTAGCATGGGTGCGTACGTTACACCAACTACTGTTATGACAACCATTCAGCAGGTGAATCAATTAAAAATAGATTTTACAGTACCTGAATTTTATGCGCAAAAAATAAAAAAAGGAGCTATAGTGCATGTACAGTCTGCAGATAATAAAGTAACTGCGGATGCTGTTGTTACAGCTACGGAGCCGCTTGTTAATGCAACAACGCGTAATTTAAAAGTGCGCGCTGTGTTAAAGGGTCAAGCTTTTAATTTAGGCGCTTTTGTAAAAGTATCTATCGATGCTACTTCGACTAACAATAGTATTTTAATTCCTTCTAATTGTATTATCCCAGAATCAACTGTTAAAAAAGTAGTGGTTGTAAAAGATGGTATTGGACAACTTGTAGAAGTGGAAACAGGTGAAAGAAATGAAGGACTCATTCAAATTGTGAAAGGCTTATCAGTTGGTGATAGTATTGCGGTGAGTGGTGTTTTGTTTGTAAAACCTAATTCGCCGGTTAAAGTAAGAAGTGTAAAATTATTAAGTGACATTGCAACGCTAGACTAATTATGAATATTTCTGAACTAGCCCTCAAAAGACCCATACTTGCCACAGTGATGAATTTACTCATCATCTTATTTGGCGTTGTTGGTTATAATTTTTTATCGGTACGTGAATACCCGGCTATTGATCCGCCCATTGTAAATGTGCGTACATCATATGCTGGTGCCAATGCAGATATTATTGAAAGTCAGATTACAGAGCCCTTAGAAAAATCTATTAATGGTATTCCAGGTATTAAAACTATTAACTCTTCTAGTAATAATGGTTCTAGTAATATTAGTATTGAGTTTGAAGTAAATCAAGACTTGGAGGCTGCAGCCAATGATGTAAGGGACAAAGTGAGTCAGGCCACCAGAAATTTGCCACAAGATATCGATGCACCACCTGTTGTAAGTAAGTCGGATGCCAGTAGTGATTTTATTTTACTCATGGCCGTGCAGAGTAAAACAAAAGGATTAATGGAGCTTAGTGAATACGCCGAAAACGTATTGCAAGAAAGATTTCAAACCATCCCTGAAGTAAGTTCGGTGAGTATTTTTGGTCAAAAGCGACCATCCATGCGTATTTGGATTGATCCCAATAAACTCAATGCGTTTAACCTTACGTATTCCGATTTTAGAACGGCGCTCAATAGAGAAAATGTAGAAATTCCATCTGGTAAATTATACGGTAATAAAACCGAAATGACCATTCGTGCACTCGGTAAATTACAAACAGAAGATGATTTTAAGAATTTAATTATTGTACAAAACGAAGCTGGTATTATTCGTTTAAAAGATATTGCTAAAGTAGAAATTGGTCCAGAGCAAGAAGAGTATAGCTGGAAATTAAATGGTATCAATGGTGTTGGTGTTATTATTTCGCCGCAACCGGGAGCTAACTATATTAAAATTGCAGATGAATTTTATAAGCGTGTCGAAGACATCAAAAAAAATGAAAAAGGTGATTTTGAGTTTACGCCATTAATTGATCAAACCAAAAATGTTAGAAGAGCTATTAAAGAGGTAGAAGAAACCCTACTTATATCATTTACACTCGTTGTACTCGTTATTTTCTTTTTCTTTAGAAACTGGCTTATTGCGATTCGTCCTATTATTGACATTCCTATTTCACTTATTGCCACGTTTTTTGTGATGTACATTTTTGGATTCTCCATCAATGTATTAACCCTACTTGGTATTGTGCTTGCAACAGGTCTCGTGGTGGATGATGGTATTGTAGTGACAGAAAATATATTTAGAAAACTAGAACTTGGCTTACCCATTAGAAGGGCTGCACTTGAAGGTAGTAAAGAAATATTTTTTGCTGTTATTTCAACTTCAATCACACTTGCTGTTGTGTTTTTGCCTGTAATTTTCTTACAAGGTTTTGTGGGTAGTTTATTCAGAGAATTTGGTATTACAGTAGCGGCCGCGGTATTGATATCTGCATTTGTTTCATTGACAATTACGCCGGTATTAAATGTGCTCTTAACCAAAAAAGGTGCTGGCCATGGTAAATTTTACGAACAAACCGAGCCGTTTTTTAAAGGCATGGAAAACGGTTACAAGCGTTTACTGGCAGCCTTTGTAAGGGTGAGGTGGATCGCTTGGGTAATAGTGGTAGCCTGTTTAGGTGCCATCTATTTTGTTGGCACGAACCTACCATCAGAACTTGCACCACTAGAAGATAGAAGTAGTATTCGTTTTCAAATGACAGGTCCAGAAGGTGCTTCCTTTAATTATATGTCTGATGTGGCAGGGGGCCTTACCGATTATTTATCAGATTCTATTCCTGAAAAATCATTTGTGTTTGCTTCCATTCCAGGCTTTAGTGGAAATGGTGGTGTAAATGGTGGCACGGCAAGAATTGCGCTCGTTGATCCTGAAAACCGTAAAAGATCACAGAGTGATATTGTAAAAGCAGTTACTAAGAAATTATCTCAATTTAACAATGCACGAATTTTTCCTGTAGAGGAGCAAACAATATCTGTAGGACTTGGTTCTAGAGGCGCGCTTCCAATCCAACTTATTTTACAAAACTTGGAATTTGAGAAAATAAAATCAATGATTCCAAAATTTTTAGAAGAAGCAAGAAAAGATAAGACATTCCAGAACGTGGATGTAAACTTAAAGTTTAGCAAACCCGAACTACAATTAACGATCGATAGAATAAAAGCGAAAGACCTTGGATTATCCATTTCTGATGTTGCCGATGTTGTGTCTAGTGCTTTTAGTGGTAGAAGACTAGCATATTTTACCATGAAAGGAAAACAATATGATGTTATTTCTCAAGTGGCATTAAAGGATCGACAAACCCCTAGCGATATTTTAAGTTTATATGTGCGAAATAACCGTGGCGAAATGATTCCACTTTCTGCAGTTGTAGATTTAAAAGAAAGTTCTAACCCACCAACGCTTTACCACTATAACCGTTTTAGATCCGCTACAATCAGCGCCTCACTTGCAGAAGGTAAAACCATTGGCGATGGTGTAAAAGCAATGGATGAAATATCTAAACGTTTATTGGATGAAAGTTTTCATACTGCGTACGGTGGTCCTTCTCGTGATTTTAAAGAAAGTTCATCAAATACCACTTTTGCATTTTTATTAGCACTCTTACTTATTTATTTGGTATTAGCGGGTCAGTTTGAAAGTTTTAAAGATCCATTTATTATCATGATTACCGTGCCACTCGCTATTGCAGGTGCACTTATTAGTTTATGGATGTTTGATCAAACACTTAATATATTCTCTCAAATTGGTATGATCATGCTCATTGGGCTTGTGACCAAAAACGGGATTTTAATTGTTGAATTTGCCAATAACAAAAGGCTTGAAGGATTTGCTAAAAAAGAAGCCGTGCTAGAAGCAGCCTCACAACGTTTACGTCCTATTTTGATGACCAGTTTAGCAACTGCACTTGGTGCACTTCCTATTGCACTTAGTTTAGGCGCTGCAGCAACGTCTCGAATGCCACTTGGTATTGTAATTGTGGGTGGTATTTTCTTCTCCTTGTTTTTAACTTTGTTTGTGGTACCTGCTGTATATATTTTTGTATCAGGTAAACATGTTAAAGCTGTGGAAGAAATCGCATAAAAAAATACCATGAGTAACGAAATTGCAGATATCAGAAAAGATTATAAGTTGGCTTCATTAGAAGAAGCGGATGTTGCTGCAAATCCCATTGATCAATTTACTCGTTGGTGGAATGAAGCCGTGGCCTCACAAATTGATGAAGTAAATGCCATGACACTTGCAACTGCAAATGCTGCGGGTGTTCCGGCTGCCCGAATCGTTTTATTAAAAGGATACAACCCAAATGGTTTTATATTTTTTACCAATTACGAAAGTGATAAGGGTAAAAATCTAGCCCAAAACCCGCACGCAGCTCTTGTCTTTTTTTGGAAAGAATTAGAAAGACAAATTAGAATTGAAGGAACGGTAGAAAAAGTGAGTGCCGAAGAAAGTGATCGATATTTTAATTCACGACCAGCTTCTAGTAGAATAGGTGCATGGGCTTCACCACAAAGTGCTGTTATTGAAAACAGAATGGTGATTGAACAAAATGTAGAAAGGTACAGTTCCATTTTTGCCAATGATTCTATCGAAAGACCAGACCATTGGGGTGGTTATATTGTAAATCCTACAAGCATCGAATTTTGGCAAGGCAGATCCAGTCGTTTACACGACCGTATTAAATACACACTAGAAAACAGTGCCTATAATGCGGCAACTGATACTAGAACAGATTTGAACTGGAAAATAGAACGCCTAGCTCCCTAAATGAGTACTACAATTATTTTCTTGCGATTACTTTTTCGGCAGCAGCTACAATAAATGGCGTATCCAATCCGTACTTTGTTAGAAGTTGTGTAGGGGTACCACTTTCTCCAAAAGTATCGTTGGTGCCAATATATTCGATAGGAACCGGGAAGTGTTTAGCAGCAACCTGTGCAACACTGTCACCAAGTCCACCAATGATATTGTGTTCTTCTACAGTTACAGCACATTTTGTTTTGCGTATTGATTTAACAATCGCTTCTTCGTCAAGAGGCTTGATGGTATGAATATTAATTACTTCTACACTCAATCCTTTTTCTTCTAGTATACGCCCAGCCTCAATAGCTTTCCAAACCATATGACCGCAAGCAAAAATACTTACGTCGGTTCCTTCCGATAATTGTTGCGCTTTACCAATAACAAAATCACTACCATCCACAGCTGTAAAGTTTGGCCATTTTGGACGACCAAATCTTAAATATACTGGGCCCTCATAAGACGCGATCGCTTTAGTAGCTGCCTTGGTTTGGTTGAAATCACAAGGAACAATAACGGTCATGCCTGGAAGCATTTTCATAAGTCCAATGTCTTCTAATATTTGGTGTGTTGCACCATCTTCACCAAGGGTAAGCCCAGCGTGTGATGCACAAATTTTTACATTTTTACCGCTATAGGCAACACTTTGTCTGATTTGATCATACACCCTACCCGTGCTAAAATTTGCAAAAGTTGTGGTGTACGGAATTTTACCTCCAATGGTCATACCAGCAGCAATACCAATCATGTTGGCTTCTGCAATACCTACTTGTACAAAACGGTTTGGAAAATCTTTGATAAAGGGTCCAAGTTTTAAAGAACCTGCTAAGTCTGCAGTAAGTACCACTACATTTTCATTTTCTTTTCCGATTTCGTGAATGCCTTCACCAAATCCACCACGTGTTTCTTTTTCGTTTTGTACTTGTATGTCTTGTAATTTCATAAGAAGTTTTTTTTATCCTTCAAAAGTGCTGTAAAAATAAGGTGTCTTTGCTTCAAACTCTGCGGCACAAGTATCTACCATTTTGTAAACCCTGGTAATGCCAAGTGCTTTTCTTTTTTCATACACTTGATCGTCGGTGCAATCGCCTTGTAAGATTTTAGAAATTTGCATGTCACCAAATCCACATTTTTTAGCTTCCTTTAATAAACTTTCAGGCAGTGTTTCTAAAGTGTGTGTTCCAATTTCTTTTTCAAGGTTGCAAATTTGTAAAATTTGATTTAAGAACCATCTGTCAATACCCGTTGCTTGTGCAATGGATTTAACAGTAGAGCCCGCCATGAGCGCATCTTTGATTCTAAAAATACGATCCCACTTTGGTGTTTTAATATATTCTACAAGGTCTTCACTTTTCATGAGACTCTTACCGTAGTAGCCTAAGCCAATCGCTTCATTTTCTAAACTCTGACAAGCCTTTTGAATAGCTTCTTTAAAGTTTCTTCCAATAGCCATTACTTCACCCACGCTCTTCATTTGTAAACCAAGTGTATCGTTGGCACCTTTAAATTTATCAAAATTCCAACGTGGCACTTTTACAATAACGTAGTCAAGCGCTGGTTCAAAATATGCAGAAGTGGTTTGTGTAATCTGATTTTTTAATTCATCTAAACTATAACCAATCGCAAGTTTAGCTGCAATTTTAGCAATCGGGTACCCCGTTGCTTTTGATGCAAGTGCTGATGATCTACTCACGCGTGGATTGATTTCAACGGCAATCAGTTCTTCGGTGGCTGGGTTAAGCGCAAATTGTACGTTACATCCACCTGAAAAATTACCAAGTGAACGCATCATCAAAATGGCTTTGTTGCGCATATCTTGGAAGGCAGTGTCACTTAGCGTCATGGCAGGTGCAACGGTAATTGAATCACCAGTATGCACCCCCATTGGGTCTAAATTTTCTACGGTACAAATGATAACAACATTATCATTTTGGTCACGTAATAATTCAAGTTCATATTCTTTCCATCCAAGTACTGCTTTTTCTACAAGTACTTCATGTATTGGGGAAGCCTTTAAACCTCTTTCGAGCGCGGCATCTAAATCATCTTTAGAATGTACAAATCCACCACCCGTTCCACCTAGTGTAAACGAGGGTCTAATAACAAGAGGAAATCCAATTTCTTGTGCAAATTCTTTTCCTTCTAAAAAACTGTTGGCTACACGGCTTGGGGCTACTGCTATTCCAATATTTACCATGAGCTGTCTAAACTTCTCACGGTCTTCTGCGGTATCAATAGCTGCAACGTCTACACCAATCATGCGTACATTGTATTTGTTCCAAATACCAATTTCGTCTGCTTCTTTACAAAGGTTTAATGCTGTTTGACCACCCATGGTTGGTAGTACGGCGTCGATATCGTTTTCTTGTAAAATCTGCTCTATACTTTCGATCGTAAGTGGCAACAAGTAAACTTTATCTGCCATCATAGGGTCAGTCATGATGGTGGCTGGATTTGAATTAATCAAAATCACTTTGATCCCTTCTTCACGCAAGCTTCTAGCAGCTTGAGAACCAGAATAATCAAATTCGCAGGCCTGGCCAATAATAATGGGCCCAGAACCAACAATAAGTACCGATTTTATGGAGTTGTCTTTTGGCATAGGAACAAAAAAATAAATTGTGCAAATTTAATAAAGGGGGAGCAGAAGGGGGTATTTTTTTTGAACTAATTGAGGTTAATTTTATTATACAGGTGTTACCTCCTTATTTTTAATACACCAAACAGCCAATTATGCTACAAGAAGGATCCAAAGCCCCAGCCTTTAAAGGCCTCGACCAAAACGGTAAAACCATTGCCCTATCTAATTTTAAGGGTCAAAAACTGGTTTTATTTTTCTACCCCCACGATATGACCCCTACTTGTACGGTGCAGGCCTGTAACCTAAGGGACAATTATAAAATTTTAGCCAAAAAGGGCTACCAGGTGCTGGGTGTGAGCTCCGACGACCAAAAAAGCCACCTCAAATTCATTGCCAAGCACGAATTACCCTTTTCACTCATTGCCGATACCGACCTCGTAATTCATGAAAAATATGGGGTTTGGGCCGAAAAGAAGTTTATGGGCAAAACCTATATGGGCACTTTGCGCACCACTTTTTTGATTGATGAAAACGGTGTGATTGAAAAAATTATTACCAAGCCAGATTCTAAAAATCATGGTCAAGAAATTTTAGGCGCGCCTAAAAAGAAATAAAATCTATGAAAAAATTACTCGCCTTCATATTTTTAGTTGCACTTGTTCCTGCGCAAGCACAAAAAGTCAATAAAAAATTACAGCACGCGTTAGAAACCCTCACTACTGGATTTAAAGGGGATGTTGGTATTTATGTAAAAGACTTACACACTGGAAAATTTGCAAGCATTAACGCTGATAGTATTTTTCCAACGGCGAGTATGGTAAAAGTTCCCATACTTATAGGTATCATGGATAAATTGAATAAGGGCGAACTCAAATACCATCAGGAGTTAACCTATAAAGATTCTTTGTTGTATGCAGGATCTGATTTGCTCGCCTCTTTAAAAAATAATGAAAAAGTAGAGCTTAGTAAAGTTATCATGCTCATGCTTACAACAAGTGATAATACCGCAAGTTTGTGGCTACAATCACTATCTGGTACAGGAACAAGAATCAATCAAATCCTTGATAGCATTGGTTATACGGCAACAAGGGTAAATAGCAGAACGCCGGGTAGAGAAGCGGGTAGAGATAAGTTTGGATGGGGACAAACCAGTCCAAAAGAAATGGCTACTATGTTTGAAGCTTTAGCGAATAGAACTTTAATGGACGCTACTTCTTCAGAAAAAATGATTCGTTTACTTGGAAGAAATTACTGGGATGAAGAAGCACTATCACAAATTCCTCCGGATGTTTTTGTCGCTAGTAAAAATGGTGCTGTTAATGCCAGCAGAAGTGAAGTGGTGTATGTTTCCGGAAAAAATGCCCGTTATGTTTTTTGTATTTGTACCAAAAATAATAAAGACACCAGTTGGGAATTAAACAATGAAGCTTGGGAACTTGCGCGAAAAGTTTCTAAATTATTATGGGAAACGTATAGGTAATTAATGTTAGTTAACTAAACAAAACATAGGTTAACCAGCTCATGCCATAAGCGAGGGCTGTCATATACACCAGTTGAAAAGCTGGCCATTTCCAAGACTTAGTTTCTCTTTTAACAACGGCGAGTGTGCTCATACACTGCATGGCTAATAAATAAAATATCATTAGGGAAAGGCCGGCTGCTAGGGTGTACACTTTGGTTCCATCTGGATGTTTAGCTGCAGCTAATTTTTGCCTGAGTGAGCTGTCTTCACTGTCTTCTACGCTATACAAAGTGGCCATCGTACCCACAAAAACCTCTCTGGCAGCAAAAGAAGTGATCAGTGCAATACCAATTTTCCAGTCGTAACCTAGGGGTGCAATAGCTGGTTCAATGGCTTTTCCTAAAATACCGGCATAAGAGTGTTGTAATTTTTCGGCAGCGTATTCTTTTTGTAAAGAGTCTTTTTTTACAGGTAATACCTGCTCAAGTGCTGCATATTTTTGTGTGGTTTTCTCTATTTGATTTCCTGGACCATAGCTACTTAAAAACCATAAGAGTAAGCTAATAATCATAATTACTTTACCAGCATCAGTTACAAATATTTTAGCTTTTTCAATCATGGTAACACCTACGTTTTTCCAACGTGGTGCTCTGTACATGGGAAGTTCTAAAATAAAAAAACTTTTTTCCTGAATGGTAATAAACCATTTTAGTACATAACTCACGAGCATGGCCATTACAATGCCTAGTAAGTAAAGACCCATCATTACAAGCCCTTGTAAACTTAAAAATCCAAAGTAGTAATCGTTATCAATAACCAGTGAAATTAAAATCGTAAATACCGGTAAGCGTGCACTGCAACTCATGAGTGGCGTTACTAAAATAGTTAACAACCTTTCTTTTCTGTTTTCAATATTGCGGGCACTCATAATGGCAGGAACTGCACAGGCAAAACCACTTACCATGGGCATTACACTTTTTCCGTTGAGTCCCACTTTACGCATGAGCCTATCACTTAAAAAACTAATGCGCGCCATATAACCACTGTCTTCAAGCATGGTAATGAGCCCAAATAAAATCATGATTTGTGGCACAAAAACTAAAATACCACTCAGGCCAGCCACCAATCCGTTGATGATTAAATTACTCCACCATGCTTCTGGAAGCCATGCTGATAGGGAGCTTCCGCCTTTTGCAAAGGCCCACTCAATGCCATCCATTGGAAAGCTTGCCAGCCAATACACGCTTTGAAATAAAATAAACAATACAGCAAGTAAGATGACATAACCCCAAACGCGGTGTAATAAAATATTATCCAATTTATCTGAAAAAATCTTTTTTTCTAATGGACCAGGCTCCACTACATATTTACGCATCACTTCTCTTATTTGCGAATAGCGCTGTAAAATTTCTTCGGCCTGTGTTTTTGTTGGATTAAATTGATGTG
>CAMAQW010000059.1 GCA_945860335.1 Sediminibacterium ginsengisoli
GATGCTGGTTTAATTGATCCGCCCGCTTTCATGTGTAAATAATGTCTGCCGCTTCCATCACTTTTTAAGATACTATCTTTTATGCCAATGCTTTCGTCTTCTGTGGCTTCTAGTAAAACAGCGCCAGCGCCATCTCCAAAAATGATACAAGTAGCTCTATCAGTGTAATCTACAATAGCACTCATTTTATCTACGCCTACAACAATTACTTTTTTGAATCGTCCACTTTCGATGTACATGGCACCTGTAGTAAGGGCAAATAAAAATCCACTACATGCGGCGCTCATATCATAGCCCCAGGCATTTGTAGCACCAATTTTATCGCAAATAATATTAGCCGTGGCTGGAAATACCATATCAGGCGTTACAGTGGCACAAATAAGGCAATCTATATCGGTAGGATCTAGGTTCTTTTTTCTTAATATCTCTTTAACGGCAGGCACAGCCATATCGGAACTGCCTTTGCCTTCTCCTTTTAAAATTCTCCTTTCTTCAATGCCTGTTCTTGTTCTGATCCATTCGTCATTGGTTTCTACCATTTTTTCGAGGTCAAAATTTGTCAGTTTGTCTTCTGGAACATAGCCTCCAACGGCTGTTATTGTTGCTCTTTTTTGCTGCATACTTGATTTTCTTAAAATCTTCTAATTTTTCGCGTAAAGATAGGCTCAAATGTCTCGTTTTTTACGCCTATTTTTACAGTACTATTATGATCGCATTTGTAAGAGGAAAATACGCAATTAAGACACCCGCCAGGGTCGTGGTAGACGTTAATGGGGTAGGGTACGACCTTCAAATCAGTCTTAATACCTATACGGCCATTGGAAATGCGGCCGAGGGTCAATTGTATACCTATTTGCATATTACAGAAAATGCTCAAACGTTATTTGGTTTTGCTGATGGCGCCGAAAAAGAGCTGTTTTTGCAGTTAATCAGCGTTTCTGGGGTAGGTGCATCCACTGCCCGTATGATGCTTTCTGGCCTTCGTCCAGATGAGATTACAAGGGCTATTGTACAGGGTAATACCAAGCAATTGGAGGCCATTAAGGGTATAGGTAAAAAATCAGCTGAGCGTTTGGTGCTCGAATTAAGGGATAAATTAGGAAAACAGCATCAAGACGCCCCTTTTGGTGGTGGTTTTGTATCTTCGCCAGACAGTGATGCCGTTCAGGCTTTGGTGGCCCTGGGTATAGGAAAACCTCTAGCAGAACAGGCTGTTAAAAAAACAATGGGAGCATTAGGTGCAGATGCACCGCTCGAAGATGTAATTAAAACCGCTTTAAAAAATTTATAGACTATCGATCAAAACGCTACTTTACTAATTTTACTTTTTTGAGTCGGTATCGTCAATATTCATTTGGCTTTATTTATTTGTTCACCTTGCTGATCTGTTCAGTACAGTATACCTATGCGCAAAGGGGAACGGGACTTCGTTATCCAATTAAGGATCGAAGGGCTGCATCCATTGTTACGCCAAGTAAAAATCCTTTTGACATTAGAGATACAACGCTCATTAAAAAGTCGGTGGTATTTGATCCTATCACAAGGCAGTATAAAGTGGTAGAAACTATTAATGGCACAATCTACCGCACACCTAGTTACATAGACTTTGATACCTATGTTAAACTACAAGCTAAACAAGATGAAGTAGACTACTTTAAAAAAAGAGCTGATGCATTAACGGCACTCAATAAAAAAGTAGCGCGCCCACCTATGCAGGTGTACGATAAATTGTTTGATCGAATATTTGGTGTAAGTGATATGCTTGGAAGTGCCGGTGGACAAATTAAGCAAATTGCAGATCAAGCCAAGCAAATGGTGAATCAATTTGATTCATTAAAAAGTAAGCTAAAAAATACCGCTAATGATGTAGCTGCTAATAAGTTAAATGTAGATATTAAGCCAACAGGTGATGTAACTATTATGGCTGGTTACCAGGGTCAAAATATAAAAAATCCAACGCTTCCCGAAAGAGCCAGAAAAAATGGTGGGTTTGATTTTGACATGAACACCAATTTAAGTGTCAATGCAAATATTGGAGACAAATTAAAATTTCCTATTAATTACAACACCCTTGCTAATTTAAATTTCGACAATCAAATTAAGTTGGACTATAAGGGGATGGATGATGAACTGCTAAAAAGTATTGAGGCAGGAAATATTTCATTTCAATCGAGAGGTACACTTATTCCTTCGGCTCAAAATTTATTTGGTATTAAAACGCAATTGCAATTCGGAAAATTATTTGTTACAGCAGCACTCGCCAATCAGCGATCTACAAGACAGTCTGTAGCGTTACAAGGAGGGGCTTCGATGTTAACTTTTGAAAAAAAGTTAGATGACTACGAAGAAAACCGACACTTTTTGCTGGGACAATATTTTAAAAATACGTATAACAAGGCAATGAAAAATTTGCCCGTTGTTAATACGCAGGTACAAATTCAGCGCATCGAAGTTTGGGTCACCAACCGCACAGGAGCTACTACAGAAGCGAGGGATATAGTTGGCTTTATGGATATGGGTGAACCACAACCTTACAATACAGCTGCTATTGCAGCTACCACGGGTGGAGCGCTTCCTTTTAATGGCGCCAATAATTTATATAGCGGATTGATTGGGAATCCAAGTAGTAGAAACCCTGCAGTTATTAATAGTTTGTTGTTGTCTAAAGGACTAAAGCCTGTAGATGATTATGAAAAAACATTTGCAAGAAAATTAAATACCACAGAGTATTCCTTTAATCCACAAATCGGATTTTTATCTATTAATACGCAACTCCAAGCAGACGAAGTACTCGCTGTGGCTTACCAGTACACCTATAATGGTCGTGTATACCAAGTTGGTGAATTTTCTCAAGACGTAGCACTAGACTCTAGCAAGGGCGTGCAAAAAGTTTTGTTTTTAAAATTATTAAAAGCAACTTCTCAACGCATAGAACTTCCTATTTGGGATTGGATGATGAAAAACGTGTATTCGCTAGATGTTTTTGGAGGTATTCAGCGCGAAGATTTTAAACTCAATGTTTTGTATGAAGAGCCAAGTGGTGGGCTCAAAAGATATTTACCTGAAACCTCAAAAGCAACAGAAGGGTTTCCGCTTCTAAAAATATTGAACTTAGATAGGCTTAACAACCGGAACGACCCACAGCCTGATGGGGTATTTGATTTTGTGGATGGATTTACAGTGTTGCAGCAAACCGGTAAAATTATTTTTCCTGTTTTGGAGCCATTTGGTAAAGACTTAGATACGCTTGCTTTTACAGGGATGTCAACTGCGGTAAAGCAAAAATATATTTACTATCAGTTATATGATTCTATTAAGGCCATTGCACAAACCTATGCAAACCTAAACCGTTTTGTGATGCAAGGACAGGTTAAAAGTGGTGGCGGTGGATCCGAAATTCAGTTAAATACATTTAATATACCGCCAGGTTCTGTGCGGGTTTCGGCTGGTGGACAGCAATTAAGAGAAGGGCTTGATTATAGTGTCGATTATAATTTAGGTAGTATTAAAATTTTAAATGCTGCCATATTAAGTTCCAACGTACCAGTGAGTGTTTCTTTCGAAAACAATACTGGTTTTGGTATGCAAAACAGAGGGTTTAGTGGTCTTCGTTTAGATTATATCGCCAATAAGAAATTTAGTGTAAGTGCTACCTCTGTAAAATTAGGAGAGCGTCCGTTTTTTACAAAAATGAATTATGGTGATGACCCAATTCGTAACACCATGTACGGGCTCGATTTTAGTTACAAATCGGAACTACCTTCTGTTACTAGGTTATTAAATAGGCTTCCTTTTTATTCAACAAAAGCCATGTCTAGTATTAATGCATATGGTGAAGGTGCATTTTTAAAGCCAGGACATCCACCGCAAATTGGTTCTGGTGATCAGGGCCTTATTTTTATTGATGATTTTGAAGGAACAAGAACAAATATTGATTTAAGGTTTCCATTTGTAGCTTGGACACTTGCATCTACACCACAGGGTAATCCTAGATTTCCAGAAGCAACGTTAATAGATTCTATCGATTATAATTTTAACCGTGCTAAACTAGCTTGGTATAATATTGAACCTAATTTACAAGATAAAAATAGTAGTAACAATCCGCTCAGACGTAATGTTGCGGAGCTCAGTGACCCTAGGGTAAGACAGGTTTTTACCAATGAATTATTTCCGCAGCGTACCACTAATATTACGGATGTTCAAACCGCAACACTAGACCTTGCTTATTATCCCAAAGAAAAAGGACCGTATAATTTTGAAACACGTTCAACGCAAATAGGTGCAGATGGTAAATTCAAAACGCCTACTGCCAAGTGGGGCGGCATCATGCGTGCCATTGATCAAACAGATTTTGAAACGGGAAACATTGAGTATTTTGAAATTTGGATGCAGGATCCATTTATTACTAGCCCCAATAGTAGAGGCGGAAAAATTGTTCTGAACCTTGGAAATATTAGTGAAGACATTTTAAAAGATGGGAAAAGATTTTATGAAAATGGCATGAATACGCCTAAAGTGCCTGCTCAGGTTGATAGTAGTAACACCTGGGGTAAAACGCCTGTCAATCCCATTCAAATTACACAGGCATTTAGTAATGATCCTGCCGACAGGCCTTACCAAGACGTTGGATTTGATGGACTCGATGACAATGCAGAAAAGGTTAAAAAGAATTATATTTTACAAAAGCTAGCCAATAATTTTGGCACATCTTCTTTGGTGTATCAAAAGGCACTAACAGATCCAGCTGGTGATAATTATAAATGGTATCGTGATAATAGTTTTGATGCAGCAGGAACAGGTATTTTAGGAAGGTATAAAAACCATAACAATCCACAAGGTAATTCGCCAATAGCCAATACAGGTGCTTTTACGCCGGCCGCAACACTCTTTCCAGACAATGAAGATTTAAATAGAGACAACACTTTAAATGAAACGGAAGCTTATTACGAATACGAGGTTGGCTTAAAGCCAGGCATGGCAGTAGGTGTAACGCCTTATATAACAGATAAACGAACGCTTTCTGTGAATGCAGCAGATGGTACTGTTAAAACAGAAAATTGGTATTTGTTTCGAATTCCAATAAGAGGCTATACCAGAAAAGTGGGCAATATGTCTGATTTTAAATCGATTCGTTTTGCGCGACTATACCTTACCGATTTTGAAGATTCTGTGGTGGTACGTATGGCAAGAATGGATCTCGTGCGCAATCAGTGGCGCCAGTTTAATTTCAAATTAGATACTACTGGTTCTTATCAACCCATACCTGTAAATAGTGGCGTAACGTTTAATACACTTGCGGTTAATTTAGAAGAAAATAGTAGTCGTCAACCAGTTAATTATTTAATGCCTCCTGGTGTTGAGCGTGTTCAGCTACTAAGTAATAATGGCGTAAATCTGCAACAAAATGAGCAGGCTATGAGTATGCAAATTAGAGATTTAGCTTCTGGTGATGCACGCGCTGTATTTAAAACAGTTCCTTTTGATTTCAGACAATTTGGTAGACTTTCTATGTATTTACATGCCGAGTCGGTACCTGGACAACGCACGCTTTTAGATGACGAATTATATGCAGTTGTAAGATTAGGGCAAGATTTTTTAAACAACTATTACGAGATAAAAATTCCACTAAAAGTAACAAGGCCAGGCAGGTATCCAAAAGGACAGGAAGATAAAATATGGCCAGCACTTAACAATCTTGATCTATCACTTCGATCATTAATTGATTTAAAACAACGCAGAAATAGTAAAGGGCTATCTGTTACTAATATTTACAGAGAAATACTTGGCAATAAAATAGTTTCTGTTCAAGGAAATCCTAACCTTGGTGAAGTACGTGGCATTTTAATTGGTGTTGAAAATAAATATTTACTTGACGGTCCAATAGTTAGTGCCGAAGTATGGGCCAATGAACTTAGGTTGTCTGAAATGGATGAACAGGGTGGATGGTCGGCACTTGGAAGGGTTGATATGGTTCTAGCAGATTTAGGTACTTTGTCTGTATCTGCTAATACGCATTCGGTAGGGTTTGGTACCATCGAACAGCGCGTGAATGAAAGGGCAAAAGAAAATATGACCCAATTTGATGTTGCAACTAATATTGAAGCAGGTAAACTACTTCCTAAAAAAGCAAACATTTCTTTACCGGTGTATGCAAGTATTAACAGAACTGTTTTTACGCCGGCTTTTGATCCTTACGATAAAGACATTCGATTTAAAGATCAGTTAAATAGAGCTGCCGCAGAAAAGCGTGATTCTATGAAACAGGTTGCGATGGATCAAACCACAATTAAAACAATCAATTTTACAAATGTAAAAGTGTTGCCTGGTGAAAAAACAACCATGATGAGCCTTAGTAATTTTGATTTTAATTACTCCTATACCCAAACAGCACAAAGTAGTCCTATCGTGGATGAAAATAAGGTAACCAAACAACGCGGTGGACTTGGTTATACCTATAACACGCAACCTTCATTTATATTTCCGTTTAAAAAAGTGATCAAAACAAATACACCTTGGTTGTCACTCATAAAAGATTTTAACCTTAATTTAAAACCAAGCCTACTAAGTATTAGAGCAGATGTACAGCGTCAGTTCGGACAATTCATTCCACGAATTGTAAATGCAGTTGATAGTAAAGTTGAAAGAGTTGATACTACTTACGATAAGTATTTTACGTTTGACCGGTTTTATAATTTACGTTGGGATTTATCAAACGCAGTAAATCTTGATTTTTCTGCCACCAATAATGCACGTATTGATGAGCCTTTTGGTAGAATTGATACGAGGGTAAAACGAGATAGTGTGCAGCAAAACTTTTTAAAAGGGGGCAGAAATACATTGTATCAACAAAAAGCAGCTATCTCTTATACCGTTCCGCTTAATAAATTCCCGCTTACAGATTGGATCACAGCTAGGTATACCTATGCTACCAGCTATAATTGGATTGGTGCTAGTAGACTTGCCTATGAACTTGGAAACACCATCGAAAATTCGCAGGAAAATAATATTAGCGTGCCATTTAACTTTGCAAGCCTGTATGCAAAGTCTAAATTTTTAAGAGCACTCGATAATATTCCGCCACCAAAAGCGAAAGGCAATAAAATTAGCAGTAAAGCAACACCTGAACAGTTATTAGGAACCGTGCTTTTAAGTAAAAAAGAAACACTCCAAGGATTAATTGGCGACAAGCGAAAGGAAGCTTTGAAAAAGTGGAAGACCTTAAAAAAAGACCAGCGTATTGCAGCAAAAATGCTAAAAGCCAATGAAATGCCAACCCTTAATGGCACAACAAGGTTTGCGGGCAAGATGCTTACCATGGTTAAAAATCTATCCCTTAATTACGCTGCCAATTACCGAAGTAGGGTGCCAGGGTTTACAGATAGTACACAGTTTTTGGGACAAAATTTTAACTCTTTAGCTCCAGGGCTCGATTATGCTTTTGGTAAGCAACCAGACACTACTTGGCTCAATCAAAAAGCGGCTCAAGGTTTATTATCGCGCGATCCTGGGTTTAACTTTTTATATAGACAAAGTTTTGAACAACGATTAAATATTACGGCGCAAGTAGAACCTATAAGAGAACTACTGATTGATCTTAACCTAGAAAAAACTTTTACAAAAGATTACTCGCAGTTGTTTAAAGACACTTTGGGTGCTGGCAGGATGGAACATTTAAACCCACTAGCAACAGGAGGATTTAGTGTATCCTATATTTCATTTAAAACAATTTTTGAAGGTTATACACCCAACGAAATTTCTAGCACATTTAAAACCTTCCAAGACAATAGACTTATTGTATCTAAACGTGTAGCTGCTGCCAACCCTTATTGGCAAACACTTCCAGCTTCTCAAAAGTTTACGGCAGATGGTTATGCAAAAGGTTACGGCAGGTATTCGCAAGATGTTTTGGTGCCCGCTTTTTTAGCAGCGTATGCAGGAACTGATCCAAATACGGCGCCGCTTATTAAACAATCCAACGCCAAAGTAAGTTCCAATCCTTTTGCCGGCATTATCCCAAAACCCAATTGGCGTCTTACCTACACAGGGCTTACTAAAATTCCTGCAATAGCAGCGAAGTTTAATAATATTTCTTTTTCTCATAGTTACAAGGGCAACTTAAGTATGAATAGTTTTAATAGCGCGCTATTATATCAAGATCCTTTTAGACTAGGCGGCCCTTCATTTATGGATACGGTAAGTGGTAACTATATTCCATTTTTCTTGGTTCCAAATATTACCATGCAAGAAAATTTTGAACCACTTATTGGGCTTGATTTTACCACCAATAAGCAAATGAACATGCACTTTGAATATAGGAAGGGCAGGCAGCTAAGTCTTAGTTTGGTAGATTATCAATTAAGTGAATCAAGAAGCACAGAGTGGGTGTTTGGGTTTAGTTTCCGAACACAAGGTCTTAATTTACCATTTACCATTCCGGGCATGAAAAATGCCAAGTTAGTCAATGATCTTACCGTAAAAGTAGATTTATCGATGCGCGATATTTCAAATAGTAATAGTAGACTCGATCAAACAAATGCATACGGTACTGGCGGTCAAAAAGAAATCACCATTCAGCCCTCTATTGATTATGTATTAAACAGTAGGGTAAATCTTCAATTCTTTTTTGATCAGCGAAGGGTGCAGCCTTATATTTCAACAGCTGCACCATCAACAACCACAAGGGCTGGCGTTAAAATAAGGGTATCGCTAGCACAGTAAGTGAAGCAGAAAAGTGTGCGGCGCTTAATTGTTTTTAAAAGCCCACTTCCACATTTCTTTCCAGGTTACTTTTTTACCATACATTAATATGCCGGTTCTGTAAATTTTTGCAGCTACCCAGGTAGTACCTAAAAATCCAAGCACTAGTAAAGCCATGCTTGCAATTAATTGAACTACTGTTACGCCGTCAGGAACACCATGTGCCACCCTTGCCATCATTACAATGGGTGAGGTTAGTGGAAATAAGCTACCAAAAATGGCGAGTGAGCTATTCGGATCATTAACAGCCTTGGTCATTATTACCATGGCAAAAATGATAGGCATCATAATTGGAAGTAGTAAACTTTGAGCATCCTGAGGATCTTCATTAACCGCGCTACCTACTGCTGCAAATAATGCAGCGTACATGAAATAGCCACCCAAAAAGTAAAACACAAAACATCCTATTATCAGTGTGAAATTAATTTCTGCTAAGCCAGCCATAATGCTTTGTAAAGCGCCAGATTGCTTGGCTACATTTACTGCGCCCATGGCACCAGGTTGCATAGGAGCTGATTGCATCTGTGTGGCAACATCTGGGAAAATAACAGGAATTAAAAATTGAAGGCCAAACACGAGTACCATCCAAATAATAAACTGGATTAAACCAACAGCGCCAATGCCAAATATTTTACCAAGCATTAACTCAAATGGCTTTACGCTACTTACTATAACTTCTGCAATACGGCTTACTTTTTCTTCCATCACGCCACGCATTACCATAGTACCGTACACAAATAAAATGATATAAATTAAAAAGCCTGAAATCATGCCCACTGCATAACTGATGCCCACTTTTGTTTCATTGTCTTTTTTGCCATCATTGGTGGTAAAACTAATGGCATTGTTTTCTAGCCTTGCGCTATCTAGTTGGCCTTTAGAAATATTGAGTGCGAGTAATTTCTTTTCTTCTAGTGCGTTGTTAATTCTGTTCTCGATTTTTTCTCTAGTCATTAGCCCAAGTGCCTTACTGGATCTGAAAGAGATTTGTGGTTCGCCGCTTTGTAGGTTATAGCCGTTTGGAATAAACAAATATGCATCATATGCTCCGTCAATTAATTTTTTATTGAGGGCGGCGGTATCAGCATCCATAAAATTAAAGATCACTTCGGTGCTTTTTTTATCATCAATTTTTCCATTAAATAACTTTGATTGGTCACTTACCGCTACTTTATAATTATCGGTGGTTTTAACCTGGAAATATATCATGAGGGCATAAAAGCCAAAAATTAAAATAGGAAGCCCGATGGTGCTTAATAAAAAGGTTTTCTTTTGAACCCTTGTTTTAAATTCTCTGCTAGCTACTAAAAATATCTTATTCATGGTGCGGTCTATTAATTGTTTTGAAAAGCTCGTGTAGTGGCTTTGCTG
>CAMAQW010000060.1 GCA_945860335.1 Sediminibacterium ginsengisoli
AACCATCTTTATAAAAGACGGAAATGAGCGCTGATTTAATTTTCTTTTCCATTGCTTGATTGGTGGACAAAAGCCCCTTGTTGAGAAACAAAATGATGCCGCAAATGTAGGCCCTCTGCCTCTTTTTTCCACGACTCCATTTTCCACAACGGAATACTGCTGTCAAACACATAGAGTGAGCCCTTAAACTGCTTTGCGAGTAAGCTTATAGGTGACTTTGGTAGGTTGCTAATGAGTAGGATATCCACTTTTGCCCCCGTTACGGAGCTGTTTTTTATCGATGGCATTTGACTAATACACAAAAAACGGGTATGTCCAATGGTAAATGCAGCACAACTTGTTTTAAGGGGTTGTACCGCCCCTAATCCATAACTGGTAGTGATTTTTGTTGTTTTGGGAACAAACCAAACGGTTAGTGTTGTTTGCACTGCGGCTTTTGTGTGATGATAGCTATGTATGCAACAGCCAAATAAAAGGGCTGCTAAACTAAAAAAGCACCACTTGTTTTTTTGGGATTGAACAAATAGGGATAGGCAAATAATAAAGATAAAAAATAGCCCTACCTGAAGTGCATTGATTTGTAAATTATTAGTGGTGGCAAAAGGTAAGGCATTCATTTTTTGGATGATCCAGTTCATGCTACTGATAAGCCAACTGGTTGTAACTGACAAACCCCTGCCTATATACGCAATACTAGCAAATGGAAGTATCAGTAAACAGCCATATAATATAATACTGGAAAGTGGTACTACTATAAAATTGCTCAGTAAAAAATAATTAGGGAACTGATGAAAATGATATACAACTATTGGTAATGTGAGTATTTGCGCACTAAGTGTAATTGCGTTTAATTGCCAGCAGGCTTGCATCCACTTGTATTTGAAATAAAGTATATCATATATTTTTTTCTGATACAGAACAATACTAAGTACTGCTGCATAGGAAAGTTGAAACCCAATATCCCACAAATAAAACGGATGTAGTAAGAGTAAAAAAAATGCTGAAGCAGCGAGTGCATTTAAAATACTTGAATTTTGTTTTACCATTGTGGCAATAATGATAAATGAAAACATAACCGCTGCTCTAACAATCGATGGGCCGGCTCCTGTTAAAAGCGCAAAGCCCCAAAGTACGAGTAGCATTACAGGAGGTGCTATCCACTTTTTTATTGTTGAACCTGGCATCCAATTAAAAATGCCAATAAGTAAACCATAAATTAGTCCAAGGTGTAAACCACTAATGGCAATAACATGTATTACGCCAGTATTGCTATAGGCTTTCATTAAATCAGAATCTATATCTTGTTTGTAGCCTATTAAAAGTGCGGCTGCTACTGCTTTTTCTTGTGCGCCCGTAATATTTTGTTGAAGCCTTGTTCTAATTTTTTGCTGTAGTATTTGTAAGTATTGTTTGCTTTTTTTGGAGGGCAGTATGGTCCAACTTCCTTTTGCCAAATAAAGCTGGTGCGTTATTTCATTTCTAAATAGCCATACTTTGTAATTAAAGCCTCCTGGGTTATGTGTGTCAGGCACAATGCTTGGCTGTATGGTTGTTGCAATATAACTACCCGCAGTTAAAAGCCGCATATTAACAAGGCTACTATCTACTGCGAGGCGAACTATTATTTTAATGTTTGTTTTTATTTCTTGTTTTGCATGGCCAATGCTTTCAATGACAGCGGCTGTTTTATAGATTTTATTTTTTAGTTGTAAGGGTTCAGTTAATCGCATAACATAAACCACTCCATTTTTACGTACTGCTATTAATCTTGTTTCTTGGATACGCGACTCCAATACGTTTTGCATCACTACAATTCCAAGGCATAGAAATACAATTTGTAGTAGTAGGCCTTGTAAAAACTGGTAACGATACTTTTGAAAATTGGATAGCTGCGCAATACATAAAAGTCCGGCAATAGAAATGCCCGCTGTTATATACACGGCTTTAGTGATATGCGTATTTATGAATATGCCGTATAAAAAATAATAGCAAGTAACAATGCCTATTACAAGCGGAAATAGCAGTCTGGTAAATGGTGCTTGATGCCAAAATGGAGGCGTAGATACGGACACATACAAACCTATGTGCTATAATCGCACATGCTTACGAATCCATGTATTTTGGTAGAAGGTTCTCCGTATTTACAACTAGCCGCTTACTTACTTAGATAAGTTCATGCTACGCTCTTTGTATAGCGTACGGAAATAAGGGTCGTGTAAATCTTTGATAAAACGAATGGCTTCTCCGGTACTTTTCATTTCTGGTCCTAACTCTTTGTTGACACCTGGGAATTTTTCAAAACTAAATACTGGCTCTTTAATTGCATAGCCATCTAGTTTTTTAACCATGGTAAAGTCTGTGAGTTTGTTGGCGCCAAGCATTACTTTGGTCGCAATATTTAAGTACGGAATCTGATACGCTTTTGCAATAAATGGTGTTGTTCTAGAAGCTCTTGGATTTGCTTCAATCACATATACTTGACCATTTTTAATAGCGAACTGAATATTAATAAGGCCTTTAATATTTAATGCGCGCGCAATTTTTTCACTGTAGAATTCCATTTTTTCTACAATCATTGGCGTTAAGTTAAACGCTGGTAACACCGCGTTACTGTCACCACTATGAATACCTGCTGGCTCGATATGTTCCATTACGCCCATGATGTGAAAAGTTTCACCATCAAAAATGGCGTCTACTTCTGCTTCTTGACAACGGTCTAAGAAATGATCAATCAAAATGGTATTGCCCGGAATATGTTTTAATAAACTGATCACCGCTTTTTCAACTTCTTCGTCATTGATGACAATACGCATGCGCTGTCCGCCAATAACGTAGCTAGGTCTTACAAGTACGGGATACCCTACTTTGTTGGCTACTTCAATCGCTTCGTCTGCTGTATGTGCCGTGCCATAAGATGGATACGGTATTTCTAATTCTTTTAATAAATCGCTAAAACGTCCACGGTCTTCGGCCATGTCTAGGCTCTCAAATGAAGTACCAATAATACGAATCCCTTTTTCATGTAAACGCTTGGCTAATTTAAGTGCTGTTTGACCTCCTAATTGAACGATCACACCATACGGTTGCTCTAGTTCAATGATTTCCCATAAGTGCTCCCAAAACACTGGCTCGAAATATAATTTGTCGGCCATGTCAAAATCGGTAGAAACAGTTTCAGGATTACAGTTCACCATGATGGCTTCGTAACCACTTTCTTTAATAGCAATTAAGCCATGTACACAACAATAATCAAACTCGATACCTTGGCCAATTCTATTGGGGCCGCTACCAAGTACAATTACTTTTTTCTTACCGGAAGGGATGGATTCGTTGGAGTTGAGTGTAGGGTGGGTCATTATTTACAAATTGTGCAAATTTAAGGTTCCGCTGCAATTTATCCGTGTAAATTTTAAAATACTTCTTAGAGGCTTATGCACAGGGCTTTTGAAGGCTTATTTGAGTAGCGGAAGCTCCTCCCAGCGGGTGGTATAGCAGGGGCTCCGCATTTCTTGGCGCATTTTCCAGTTGCGGGTAGTGCCGCTGGCGGCAAATTTTAAAATATCACCCCGCATCGAAAAATTAATATTGTCGATGGCTTCCATGAGGGCACGCGCTTTGGTATTGTCTGGTGCTTGGGCAAATAAATTCCCCTGAATCACGGTTTCAGGCACAATATCACTTAAAATAACCCCTGCTTTCTTGTAGGTTTTGCCTGCTTCAAATAAGCTTCTTACCAGTTCGAGGGCTGCTTTTACGAGCTCGTTGGTAAGCGCCGTTGCAAGGGGCAGGCGAACTGCTCCCGATTTTGTAGGCCCATGCCGGTAATAACTACCCTTCACTTCTTGTTTGGGTACAATTAACACCGTAATGCCGCGCGCTGCTGCGTGTTGTCTGCGCAGTTTTTCTGCGGCCCTTGCAGTGTAGGTAGCTACCGCTTCTTCTAACTCATGAAGCGTGGTAACGGGGTTTCCAAACATGCGCGTGGTAGCAATCATATGTTTGGTTACTCTTTCCGATTGCATATCGATGCAAGGAAATCCTTTGAGTTCTCTAAACAAACGCGCGCCTACTACGCCGCCTAATTCTTGGTGCGCCCAATTTTCGGTACGAAGTGTTAAATCGTACGCAGTGTTAATACCGTAGTTACTTAATTTTTTAGCATACTGGTAACCAATACCCCACACATCAGCAATGGGTGTTTTTTGAAGTGCTTGTGTGATTTTTTTATCGGTATTTAAGATTAATACGCAGCCTGTTACTTGCTTGTTTTTTTTAGCGAGCCTATTGGCTACTTTACTAAGCGCTTTGGTAGGTGCTACGCCAATCGAAACACTGATACCGGTCCACTGTTCAATGATGTTTTTAAGTGAAACGGTAAAAGATTGTAGAGCGGTTGGTTCAATATGTGCAAGGTCGATAAAGGATTCATCTACCGAATACACTTCTACACAACCATCTGGTAGCATGGTTCTTAGCGTTTCCATGACGCGCCAACTTAAGTCGCCGTATAAATGATAGTTAGAAGAAAAAGTAATGACACCATTTTTTTTCAAATCATTTTTTTGCATAAAATAAGGACTACCCATTTCTATGCCTACTGCTTTTGCTTCGTCGCTTCTAGAAATAATACAGCCATCATTATTGCTTAATACCACCACGGGCTTATGTAGTAAATCTGGCTTAAATAAACGTTCACAGGCGCAATAAAAACTATTGCAATCTACAATGCCAATCATGTCTATATTATAAAGTAGCGTGAATACAATAGATCACCACGCCCCATACTGCAAAGGAGGCGAGTGGATCAATTTCAATGTCGGCGCATTTTTTATTTTCGGCGGAGAGTAATTTTTTAACACCGGTATCGGTGTAGCGCCGAATTAAAAGTTCACCATTTAAAATAGCTACTACAATTTTTTGGCTGCTGACTCTAACGCTACGATCTACAATTAAAATATCGCCGGGATAAATGCCGGCACCGGTCATGGCGTGGCTGTTCATTCTAAAAAAGAAGGTAGCGGGCTTGTTTTTAATGAGCTGCTCGTTGAGGTCAATACCCCTTTCCATATAATCGTCGGTGGCGGCCCCAAAGCCAGTGGCATTGGCGGTTACAACGTCTTGTTGGGTAAATGTTTTGGAGCCTTTATAGGCAGCCCCCTGCCACTCTTGACTATCCATAAAAGTAAAAAAGTTTTGATTTAGCTAAAATATTTAGTAAATTTATGCTAAAATAATTACCAAAATAAAAAAGTTATGGACATTCATATGAGCGCGCGCACTGTTTTTACAGGTCAAACCCTTACTACCACTGGGGTGTATCAGTTAGTGGCCTACCCCGACGCAGATTTTACAAATTGGGCACGCACCCTTGGTTTTACCGATAAGCCGGTTATTGAACTAGCGCAGTTTCATACCACCGAGCACATGGAAGCTACTTTACTCAAGTGGATGCACCGTATTATTAGCCAGCAAAAAAGTTTTAGGGTGGCCATTGATGGTTTTGGAGCCCTGCCTTCTAGACGTATTTTTATGCGTATTGCCAATCAACAACCCTTTACACAGTTAGCCGCTAGTTTGCAAGTACTCGATCAGTATTTAAAAAGTTATGGATGTATGCCTTCAAAACTGATACAGCAACCTTTACTTGCACTTACTTCGCCACTACCACCCCATGCTTTTGAACAGTTGGCAGCGCAGTATGTAAATAAAGTAGCGCAGCCATTTTTTGAACTCAGCACCGTTACACTTATTCGCAAAGAGCACGCGCTTGATAAGGGCAAACAGGTGAGCGTTTTTGGGCTACAAACTTTATAAGCAAATTTGGGGTTTGCATACTAAGTTCTATTTTCGTTGTAAATCAATTTTCCTATGGAGTCGGTGATTAACGGAATAGAAACTTTATTTACCTCTATCAGAGGCACTGCAGCTACCAGGGTAGAAAAATTGCCACAAAGTGGGAGTGATCGTATTTATTTCAGAATATACGAAGGAAGCAAAACCTATATCGCTACTTATAACCTCAACCAAAAAGAAACTCAAACATTTATACATTTTAGTAAGCACTTTAAAACTGCTGGGCTACCGGTGCCTGAAGTGCTTGGGGTAAATAATGACGATACCATTTATATCCAAGAAGATTTAGGTACCGAGTCGCTACTCAATCAAATTGAAAAAGAAGGCTACTCTTCAAATGTATATGCTCTTTTTCAAAAAAGTTTAGCGGCACTTGCACGCGTACAAATTATAGGGGATCAAGATTTTAATTACAATTGGTGCATCACTGCAAAAGAGTTTGGCAAGCAGGCTATTTTAAGTGATCTTTTATATTTCAAATATTACTTTTTAGATACCCTGCAACTTCCTTATGATAAACAGGCCATGCTTGAAGATTTTGAAGCATTGAGCACCTACCTCACCCATACGCAGCATAAGTATTTTATGTTCCGTGATTTTCAGAGTAGAAATATTATTGTTAATCAAAATGAAGTGCAATTCATAGATTTTCAGGGTGGCATGAAAGGCGCTTTGCAATATGATGTGGCTTCTTTACTATGGCAAGCAAAAGCAGAATTAAGTGAACAGTGGAAAGACAATTTGCTTGATTATTATATGGACCAAGTAGACCTCTTATTAAAAGAGCCCGTAGACCGTACTACTTTTGTGAGCCAGTACAATGGCTATGTATTAATAAGACTCTTACAAGTAATGGGTGCTTACGGATTTAGAGGTTTGTTTGAACGCAAAGCACACTTTTTAGCGAGCATTCCACTTGCTATGCGTAACCTTCAATTTTTTATTGAAAACAAACGCGTTGGTATTGTAACGCCAGAATTTTATAGGGTTTTAAAAATTGTGATGTCTGATGAAATGATTGCGCGTTTTGAACCACCGCAAGCCAATGAATCTACACCACTCATTGTGTCTGTCAATAGTTTTAGTTATAAAAAAGGGTTCCCAACGGATGATTCTGAAAATGGCGGTGGCTTTATGTTTGATATGCGCGGCATTTTAAATCCGGGTCGTTTTGATGATTATAAAAAATTATCGGGCCTTGATAAACCGGTGCAAGACTTTTTAGAACAGCGTACAAAAATGAATGAATTTTTAAATAGCGTTTGGGACTTAATTGATATCACGGTAGAAGATTATTTAAAACGTGGGTTTCAAAATTTGCAAATCAATTTTGGATGCACCGGCGGGCAACACCGCAGTGTATATGCTGCAGAACAAACAGCCAGACACTTACGCAACAAGTATAAAATAAAAACGCAACTCTCTCATACCAATAAAGCCAACTGGGTAAAATAATTTTTATGAAGGCAATGATATTAGCGGCAGGACTCGGTACTAGGCTAAAACCCTTTACAGATAAGCATCCCAAGGCTTTGGCGTTAGTGAACGGAAAGTCTTTGCTACAGCGCAATATCGAATACTTGCAAAAAATTGGTATCACAGAAGTGCTTATTAATGTCCATCATTTTGCAGATCAAATTATAGATGCCGTTACTACAAATAATGGTTGGGGTTCTACCATTACTATATCTGACGAAACAGACGCTGTATTAGAAACGGGTGGTGGTTTAAAAAAAGCAGCCTGGTATTTTGAGAACGAAACTTCATTTGTACTGCTCAACGCAGACATACTCACCAATTTAGATTTACAAGCAGTTATTACGCAGCACAGGTCATCTGGCGCCCTCGCTACGCTCGCTGTTTCTGTCAGAAACAGTAGTAGGTATTTCTTGTTCGATGAAGCCGGTAAATTGTGCGGGTGGAAAAATCAAAATACCGGAGAATATAAGCCAACACTTTTAAACGACAGTAACACGGAACACCTTCAGGCAAAGGCTTTTAGCGGCATTCAGGTAATTGATACAAAGTTACTTTCGATGATGCATCAGACGGGTAAATTTTCGATGGTGGATGTGTATCTAGACCTCTGTACTACACAAAATATTATGGCCTACGATCACACCGGCGCTACATTATTAGATGTAGGTAAGCCAGAAAGTTTGGAACTAGCGGCTACGCTTTTTGCATAAGGCACAGTAATTTTTGCGGAGTCAATTTGCGCGAGTTCTCTATTTGCGGAGTCACTTCTGTGCAAAAACTTCGGCTTGTACCTGCCTTATACTCTAATGTAAATTTTCTTTTTATCGAGCACATACACGATGCTCCAGTAAAAGGCAATCATACATATTGCGTAAACCAAAGATCCGGTGCGTAAATCTTCGGAAATGGGTTTGCAAATATGGTTCCAAAACCAAGGTAATGCACTGGTGGTAGTGTGTCCTGGTTCTAAACTAAGGTCTTCGAAACGCAGTAGTGCCAACACTCTTGGCAAAAAGCCCGACAAGAAAAATATAAAGAGTGGGTTCTTTCCAAACACATCAAAAAACTTGCTCCAAGCACCTTTTATTTCTTTAAACTCAATTAAATAAATGAGTACACTGATCGTTACAATGGCAAGGCCTGTCGTGTATAAAACATAACTACTGGTCCATATTTTTTTATTGATCGGAAATACCATGTCCCAGCAAAGTCCTGCTACTATTAATACCACGCCACTGATAAGTAAGTTGGCAAGCATTTCAAAAGACTTTCCTTTTTGTTGAATGTATTGACCTACTAAAAATCCAAAAATAACTTGCACAATACCGGTGAGTGTACTGGTAATGCCTTCTGGATCAAACGCCACGTCTTCGCCATGGTACATATGTTTTTCGCCTAAAATGAGTTTGTCAATACCTGTTCCAAAATAACCGTTCAAGCTATAAGGGTCACCTGGGGTTCCAAAAACTGCGGTCATAAACCAGTAGCTTAATAATAAAATGCCTCCTAGTACAAACGCACCTTTTGTTTTGGCATAATACACAATAATGGATGCAAAAAAGTAACTAAGTGCAATGCGTTGCAACACGCCTAGGATGCGCACATTTTCCCATTTTTTAGCCACGAGTACACCGTCTTCCCATTTAATAAAGGGACTCCAATTTAAAAAGAGGCCAATGCCAAAAATGAGTAGGGTGCGTTTGGTAATTTTTTTCCAAAAAGCGGTACTGCTAACAGCTTCAAATTTTGGCATCACAAAAGCCATGGCATTACCTACCGCAAACAGGAAAAAAGGGAACACTAAATCGGTGGGGGTTACGCCATGCCAAGGGGCATGTTTAAGGGGTCCATAGATGTTTCCCCAGCTACCAGGGTTATTAACAAGTATCATGAGCGCCACGGTAGCACCCCTAAATACGTCTAAAGAATAGTAGCGTTGTTGTTGCATAGCAATTGTTTATGCTCGAAAGATAGCAAATGTTGGTCTGATTTATGTATTTTGCAGGCCTAAAAGTAGCCAAGATAGGCTCATATTATTATTAAATTTTATGGGAAAGAATATTTTAATTACGGGCGGTGCAGGTTTTATTGGATCGCATGTTGTTCGTTTGATGGTGAACAAATATCCAGGGTATCAAATTTTTAATTTGGACGCTCTTACGTATGCGGGTAATCTCGAAAATTTAAAGGACATCGAAAACGCCCCTAATTATCATTTTGTAAAGGCGGATATTTTAGATGCAGCTGCATTAAAAAATATTTTTGAGCAACATAGTATTACCGATGTTATTCATTTGGCTGCCGAGTCACATGTGGATAGAAGCATTGTTTCGCCACTTGATTTTGTGTATACCAATGTTATTGGTACTGTTAATTTATTAAATACGGCCAAAGATTTTTGGAAGCAGGATTTAAGTTACGAAAACGCACACGATGGTACTTGGGACAGTAAACGTGACCACCTATTTTATCACATTTCAACGGACGAAGTATATGGCAGTTTAGGTAAAGAAGGACTTTTTACCGAAACAACTTCGTATGATCCTAACTCACCGTATTCTGCAAGTAAAGCGGCGAGTGATCATTTTGTGAGAGCTTATGGTGAAACCTACCACTTACCCATTGTAGTTTCTAATTGTTCTAACAA